>CAUJFR010000385.1 GCA_963169885.1 Bacteroidota bacterium | reverse complement strand
GGTTTCTGTACCGCTGAGTTCCGCAAATTCACGGGTCACTTTATACAATTCTTCTCCCTGCTTTGTATTGGTCTGGAAAAAGGACTTGGGCCCGATCTTAAACTGAAAATTTTCCAGTTTTTCGATCACATATCCTTTCCCGTGATACGTCACTGGTTCCAGGTCGTACAGACTGTCATTCCATTTCAGATTGATCGTATATAACAAAGTAGTAATGGCGGGAAATTCGTTTTTAACCGCTTCCATCAGGATACTGATCTTGTCCTGGTCATCTTCGCCCACCATGATATTCACCATGAGTTCGCCGGTCTGGCAAAGCCGCACCTGCATGGTCCGCAGGAAGCCGGTATGGTTGCGGATATCATAAAAAGGCCAGCCCTTGGTTATCGCCAGTTGTTTTACAAACAGCCGGATGGCATTGGTCGGTTCGTCCTGCAGGTAACAGGTGTCAATATCCACCACTTTATCAAAAAAGCCTTTGGCATGAAAGCCGGCCACATCCTGCTGTCCGCTGATCGTTTCATCCCCGATCTCCTCCTTGGTCAGAAAGCGCTTATTGCCGAATGTGTATTCGATCTTGTTGCGGTAATGCCTTGTTTCCCCGGCACCCAGGATGGGTTGTATCGGTGGCAGGGGCACTTTCCCGATCCGCTGAAGCACATCGGAAACCTGCTTGCTTTTATACTGCAGTTGTTTTTCATAAGGCAGCATCTGCCATTGACAACCACCACATACCCCGAAATGGGAGCAGAAGGGCTTGACCCGTTCGCCGGAGAACTCATGGATCTTCAGCACCATGCCTTCAGCCCAGTCCTTTTTGTTCTTCAGGAGGCGCACATCCACCAGGTCACCGGGCACCACGCCTTCCATAAAAATCACTTTCCCGTCCACCCGGGCCAGGCTCTTTCCTTCGGCGGCATAGTCATCCACCCGGACATTTTGCAATACGATATTTTTCTTCTTTTTTCTCACGCCGCAAATATACCTAAGCGGCTCCGCCCTGCCGCCGGAATTTTCCTTCCCCAAGGCAACGAATTTTCCGTCTTTACCCTCTTAATCAACGATTTTCGCAGGGTCTCTTTCGGGGGCTGCCCAATTTTAATATCTTTACCGGATTCAACAGATTATGAAAAAAGCATTGATTTTTACGGGACTCCTTTGGTCACTGGCAGCTGCGGCGCAAACCGGTTATGAGATCAACGTGACCTTTAAGCCCTTTAAAAACCAGTATATCTACCTGGGTCATTATTTTGGGAAAAGCTACCCCATTATCGATTCGGCCATGCTGGATGAAAACAGCCGGGCAACATTTAAAGGGACAAAAGCCTTATCGGGAGGCATCTACCTGGTTGGCTATCCCAATAAGGCCGGTTTTTTTGAAATCCTGATCGATAAGCAACAGCAGTTTTCAATAGTGGCCGATACTGCTACTATCGCTAAAGGGGCCAGTTATGTTAATTCCCCCGATAATGTACTTTTCACGAACTATCAGCAACGGATGTCGGCTTTTGGGAGAGCGATCAGTGGCCTGCAGGCACAGCTGAAAGTGGCTGCTAATAAAGCGGATTCGGCGAAAATCACCGAAGCACTTACGGCGGAAGACAAACAGGTAGGCAACTATCGGGAGGAACTGATCAAAAACAATCCGGATGCCCTGCTGACCACCTTGCTGATCTGTATGCGTGAACCCGAACTGAAAGGAGCGTTGAAGAATCCGGCAAACAAAGCGGATTCCACGGAAGCCTATAATTATTTCAAATCCCATTTCTGGGACGGCGTGAATTTCTGGGACGGACGACTGGCCTTTACGCCGTTTTTTGAGGAAAAACTGGAGAAATACTTTAGCCAGCTGGTACTGCCGCATCCGGATACGGTGATCAAAGAAATTGACCGGATGCTCAGCTATGCCAGTATCAACGAGGAAATGAACCGTTTTCTCCTGGTGAAGTTTATTAACCGTTACCTCAATCAGAAATACATGTGGGAGGATGCGGTTTTTGTTCACCTGTTTGAAAAATATTTCTCTCAGAAAACCTATCCCTGGCTCAATGAAGCGGGTAAGAAAACGATCACCGAAAGAGCCTATAGCCTGATGGCGAATATCCTCGGTACACCGGCATCGGATATTGAACTGAATAATACGGAAAACAAGCCGGCATCACTTTATAACACAAGCGCCAGTTTTACGATAGTGGCGTTCTGGGATCCTACCTGCGGACATTGCAAGGAAGTGCTGCCGAAACTGGATTCCTTTTACCGCAGCAAATGGAAGGCCGACGGATTGAAGATCTTTGCAGTTGCCAAGGAAACCGAAGGCACAAAGGCTGACTGGCTGAAGTTTGTGAAAGACAATAAGCTTACTGGCTGGACCCATGTATATTATTCAAAAGAGGCGGATAAAGCCAGAACGGACAATGGGATACCCGGGTATTCTCAGTTATATGATGTGCAGTCATTCCCTACTTTATATTTGCTGGACAAAGACAAACGAATTATCGCTAAAAAACTGACCTATCAGCAACTGGATGAAATTATCCAGTTGAAAAAGAAAGGGCAGTAGAGTTTAAAATCAGATCCGGTATGAACAGAAAAAACCTATTCCTGCTGCTGCTTGTATGCGGCAGCCTGCTCCCTGCATCGGCGCAAACCCTTTTTACGTATGGGGCATACAAAGCCGATGCGAAAGATTTCCTGAGGGCCTTCAATAAGAACAACAGTAACGTTTCGGGTAATAAAGCCCAGGCGATGAAGGAGTATCTGAATTTATATATCAAATCAAAATTAAAAGTCAGGGAGGCTTATGAAAGAAGGTATGATACCCTGATCACGATCCGTACCGAGGTGGAAAACCTGCGGGCCCAGATTGCGGATGGCTTTATGACAGATCCGGAAATCATTAACCGGTTGCAAAAAGAAGCCTTTCAGCGCAGTCTGAAAAACATCCGTGTCGCTCATATTTTTATTGCGTTCCGGAATAGTATGGGTGTTACGGATACATTGGTGTCCCAGAAAAAGAAAGAGCAGTTGATGGCCCGGCTTCAGAAAGGGGAGGAGTTTGGTAAACTTGCCAACGAGTATTCGGATGATCCCTCTGTCAAAACAAATAACGGGGAGATCGGTTTTATTACTGTTTTCACCCTGCCTTATGATTTTGAAAATGCCATCTACGCCACAGCTCCTGGTAAAGTAACCGTACCGGTCCGCTCAAAAATCGGGTACCATATTTTTAAAAACCTGGAAGAAAAAAAGTCACCGGGAAAAATGAAAGCCCGCCAGATCCTGCTGGCATTTCCGCCGGATGCTACTGTTCAGGTAAAACAACAAGTGGCCCGCCTGGCTGATTCTTTACACAAGCGCCTCCTGGCCGGAGACACTTTTGCCACACTGGCCACTACTTTCAGTAATGACTATATCAGTGCCGCGAATGGAGGTATTATGCCCGATATATCCGTTGGGCAGTATGATGCGTTGTTTGAAAAAAATCTTTGGGCCCTGTCAAAAGATGGTGCGATCAGCAAGCCCTTTCAGACCAGTCATGGCTGGCATATCCTGAAGCGGGAATCCGTAAAGCCTGTTATTACGGATGCCAATAATAAAGACAACCTGCAGGAATTACAGCAAAAGATTATTGCAGACAGTCGCTGGAAAGCATCGAAGGATCATATTTACAAACAGGTCAGGGATAAAGCCGGCGTTAAACTGTTGCTGAATAATGAAGCGGGATTCCGGGCCTATTCCGATAGTATACTGGACCGTCTGCCCATGCAGGAGGCCGGCCGTTTGTTAACGCCTTCCACCCCGGTATTCTCCATTGGTACAGAAATGTATGACCTGGCTGCCTGGTTCAATTATGCCAGTGTGTACCGGTTCCGTCCGGACGGATCAGGGGCCAAGGCGCATGAGCTGGTGAAAGATGAGTGGCTGCAGTATGCCATGTTCGAATATTATAAAAAGCACCTGGAAGAATTCAATGAGGAATTCCGCAACCAGATGGCCGAGTTCAGGGATGGCAATCTCTTTTTCGAAATCATGCAACAGGAAGTCTGGACCAAAGCACAAAGTGATACCGCCGCACTCCAGGCTTTATATGGAAAGAATAAAAAACAATATACCTGGCAACAGAGTGCGGATGTGGTGATTTTCTTTTGTTCAGATCCTGCGATAGCTCAGATTATCCATGATAAAGTAAAGGCCAACCCGTCAGACTGGAAGAATATCACCGATCAATACTCCGAGAAAGTGCTGGCTGATTCGTCGCGTTATGAATGGAGCCAGATTCCAAACCTGAATAAGCAGGTACCCAAAGCCGGCATGATGACTGCACCAGTGATCAATCAAACAGATAATACCGCTTCCTTTGCCTATATCTTTAATGCTTACCCGCAATTACTGCAACGCAGCTATAACGAGGCGAAAGGTTTAGTGATTAATGATTACCAGGCCATCCTGGAGAAGGAGTGGGAGGAAGTGCTGAAGAAGAAATACCCGGTGAAGGTGGAGGAGAAGGTGTTGGCGGAGATTGCTAAATAAGGTACGGCCCTGCGGGGCAACAAAGAGGTCAAAAGAGAATACAAGGAGGAAAAAGAGGTCGTGATAAGGACAAAGTATAATAAAAAAGCTCCAACCAGTTGGTTGAAGCTTTTTTTATTTCATTTACTATTGTTCTGAATGGTCAGTAATCAGCGACTATCTATTAGAAAAACCCTTCCATTATCACGCCCTCTTTTTTCTCTTTTAAAAAACTCTTTTGACCTCTTTAGCGCCGCCCGCAGGGCCTTTATATCTCCTTCACCACTCCCGCCACCAGCAACGGCCGTCCCAACGTATAATAATGCAGCACCGGTACACCCGCTTTTTTCAGTTCACGGGATTGCATCAGCAGCCATTCGGCGCCTACTTTCTCCACGTCCTCATCGGTTTTGCAACGGAGTACTTCGTTCGAAAGATCGGGAGGCAGGTCAATATGGAAGGTCTTGGGTAAGACAGTCAGTTGTTTTTTGGAATAGATCGGTTTCAGTCCCGGTATGATGGGGACATTTATACCGATTTCACGGCAGGATTTGACAAAGGCGTGAAATTTCGCATTGTCAAAAAACATCTGGGTGATGATATAATCGGCGCCCAGGTCCACTTTCTGCTTCAGGTATTGCATATCAGTGTCCATATTCGGCGCTTCGAAATGTTTTTCAGGATAGCCCGCCACGCCGATACAGAAATCGGTTTTGTGGGTGCCTTTCAGTTCATCTTCCAGGTAGATGCCTGCATTCAGGTTGACCACCTGTTTCAGCAGGTCGCTGGCAAATTTATGTCCGCCGGGTTCCGCTTCAAAAGCCGTTTCATTTTTAGCCGCATCGCCACGGAGCACCAGCACATTATCAATGCCCAGGTAACGCAGATTGATCAGGGCATCTTCCGTTTCATTGACACTAAAGCCGCCGCAGATCAGGTGGGGTACCGTATCCACATTGTATTTGTTCATGATTGCGCCGCAGATACTTTCGGTACCCGGACGTTTTCTGACGACTACTTTTTCAAAATTACCGTCTGCTTTTTTCTTGAAAACATGCTCACTGCGGTGATAGGTAACATTGATAAAGGAGGGCTTGAACTCCATTAACGGGTCCAGGTGTTTATACAGGGCTTCAATCCCTTTTCCTTTGAGGGGTGGGAGTACTTCAAAGGAGATCAGGGTGTCTTTGGCCTGGCTGATATGGTCGGTTACCTTCATAAGCTTACAAAATGAGTGCAAACATACAAAAGGGGGCAGGTATAATCAAACTATATCAGCCAGGCCAGTTTCTCCCCGTACGGTTACTTGCCTTTGGCAGACCGCTTGATCGCTTTTTTGAGCTGGTGTTTACTTCTCCATTCACTCATTGGCTTTCCGGCCAGTACGGCGGGCACATCCACAAAACGGATATGCTGACGGTGATTACCGGTGGCCACATCTACCAACGTGCCCGTAAGTCCGGTGAGGAACATATTGGCCAGTAAATAATTGCCGCTGAATTTGGGTTTTAAATCCACACTGCCAGTACTGCTGCTGGAAGAAAGTTTCAGGGTAACAGTTTTGTGTTTATCCAGTTTCACAATAGGTGAGTAGTAATCGTAATAGGTATCTCTGGTTGTTCCTGCTTTGAGATTGGATACCGTGAGATCACGGCTGATATCCACGTTTTCCCCATCGGCAGAGGCGGAAAGGTTACGGGGGGCGTCTACCAGGGCTACTTTACTTAAACGACCCGTGATGGTTCCGCAGGATGTCAGTAATACGAACATGGTGGCGAAGATGCCGAAGTGAGTGGTGATTCGTTTCATGAGTTTAATGTTTCGTATAAAACTATAACGCAAATGCACTGATGGAAATGTGATAATAGTAGTATCAATTACATTTTCATATCTAGTGATAGAATAAATGGGGTAAGGTCAGAGCGCCATGTTTTTATTCCCGATGCCGCCTTCTCCCAGGAACATATAATACAGGATATAATCATCATCCTTTTTGTGTTTGGCAATACCAATGATATATTTATTGTCTGCCATAACGGTATAGGTATACCAGAAATAGTCGGTGGTGATCTTTACTTTTTCTTTATGGGTCAGTCCGTATTTATCATTCCAGCGGGTAATATGAATATTGTTACTCACCACGATATTTTCTTCCGCTTCAAATTTTGCGGTGTTCAGGGTATAAATCTTATAGGCACTGAGTATACGGGCCATTTTTCCATCAGCGGCGAAACTGGCTTGTTTAAAATCCACCCGGTTGTTTTTTGGCATTTCTTCAAATTCGCCGATTTCTTTTCCGGTGCTGGTGTTGTACAGTTTCACGGATTTTGAATTGCCGGCAATCAGCTGACTGCCGTCCGGACTGATATCCAGGAATTCGACGCTTTTACTTCCGCCGCCTTCTTTAAAGTCGTCAAACTCTTTGATGATCTTCTGTTGTTTCAGGTCTGCAATAAAAATGGAAACGCCTTTCTTTCCGGTAGCTGCGGCTATTGCAGCATAGGTTCCGGTTTCATTGATCCTAATGAGATTATGTATCACCGTACCGCTGAGACCGGTGAGTGTCGTTTTGCTGCCGTTTTCCTGACCGTTCATACCCAGTTCGCTGATCAATCCGTCTTTCAGACGGTAAAGTTTTTTTCCGGAGGGGCTGCAAAAGAGGCTGCCATCCGGGCTGGCCAGTTTGCTACCCGAACGGTAGTTATAGATATGTTTACCTGAAAGCAATACCAGGCTGTCGTTCAGTACGGTCATGCTGGCAAATCCTTCCGAAGCCACCGGCCCGATCACCGATTCCTTTCCGGTTTCTTTTTGAATGTCCAGCCAGATCAATGTCTGGGTTTTGTAGTTCATGGCAACCACGGACTTACTGTCAGGACATCCGCTTACAAGCAGCGAAGGTTGAACTTGCGTGAAAGCAGCCGGTGTGTTTCCGGCAAGAAGCAGCAGCAGAAAAAATCGTTTCATTTTTTCTTTTAAAACTGGCTGATTTTCCCGGATAAAAAAATGTGATAAAAGTAGTAGGGAAAGAGAAAAGCAGAAACTGATTTCAAAAGAATTGGTAGGTATACGTTGTTTTTACATCGGCGTTCATAAATTTTCCTGAAGAGACGGAGAGTAGCCCCTTTTCAGCAGAATATTGATAATAGGTGTCCATAAAGAGGCCGCCATTTTCATCTGTCTGACGCTCATTTGTTAACTGGTTGTTCGCATTATAGGTGTAGGCAATTTGTGTTTTAATGACCGTAGTGCCCAATGTATATCTGTAGCTGATTTTCCTCCCTTTTGTATCATACCCGAAAACGGCGTTGAACACCTCCCCGTTGGGATTTGTAGTCGTGATTTGTACAAGCTGATTTGCGGCATTGTATTGATATATTTCTTTTTTGCCACTGGCCCATGTTTGTTTGGTTTGCCTTTTTTTCGAGTCAAAGAACATAGTGTCTGTGCTTTTAAAGGAAGGTATGTTAGTTACGATTCTGTAGCTGCCATCTGAAGCGTATTGGTATATCCTCTTTTCTGTTCCTGAGTATTTATGAGTAATTATTATGCTATCGGGATTTCTTTGTTTATTGTAATAAATTTTTGATTCTCTCATTACCGTTCCCCCGCCGGTTTGCAGAATTTCATTCCCTTCTTTATCATATTCGGTTTCTGCGATTGTTCTGCCCGTATCTGAGATTATTTTTTTAATACCCGTTTTCTTCACCTGGTTTTTATCAGGACGTTGACTGAATCCATTCAACACAAAAGCGGAAGTAATTAGTAAACAGAGTATTTGTTTCATTTTTTTTCAGGTTTAGGCGGGTTCTTCGATTACGATGAATAATAAAAGCTAAAACTATAATAAGCCGGTCTTCTTCAGCGCATCTACCCGGCTGTTGACCTGCAGCTTTTCGTAAATATTCCGGATATGGGTCCTCACCGTTTCCAGGCTGACGAATAACTTATCGGCAATCTCTTTATACCGGTATCCCTTACTCAATTGCTCCAGTATTTCCTGTTCACGACGGCTCAATTCCTGGAAGTATTCATTGGTCTTTTCCCGCAGGGCAAAGGCTTCTATGACTTTACGGGCAATCTGGCTGCTGATGGGGCTCCCGCCGTTTTTTACTTCAAAAATGGCTTCTATGACTTTTTCCGGGGGCGTGCTTTTCAGAAGATAACTGGTAGCCCCTGCTTTCAGCGCATTGAAAATGGAATCCGGATTGTCATAGACGGTCAGCACCATCATCTGCATCCGGGGATGGAGTATTTTCAGCCGCTGAATACAATCGATCCCGTTCATGCCGGGCAGGTTAATATCAAAGAGGGCGATTTCAACCGGCTTGGCTGCCAGTTCCTTCAGGGCCGTTTCCCCATCGGCAAATACCCGTAGTTCTTTCACATCCACCTGCAGCTGTATCTGTTCAGCCATATAGTGGCGCACTTTCTCGTCGTCTTCAATAATGGCTATGGAGTCTATTTTCACCTGACAAACTTCTTTTAAAATTAAATGGGACAGGATGTGATTAAAGTAGTACTTCAGACCTGAATGACAAACCGGTAAGAACAGCCTTCCCCCAGGGAGGTCCGCAATTCCATTTTTCCACCCAGCTCTTCGACCCGGTGCCGGATATTCCGCAGGCCATTGCCTCCGGAGACCTGGCTGCTCTCAAAACCTTTTCCATTATCGGTTACGGTAAATATTAACTGATGACTGGCCACACTGGCGGTAACGGAAAGCGATGTGGCCTCACTGTACTTAATGGCATTGTTGATGATTTCTTTTATCACCAGTAAAATATTCCGTCTTTGTTCATTGCGTAAAAGTACGGATTGATATCCTTCAGGGAGATCCAGGTGATACGCTATACCGGAATATTCAAGTTGTTTATGCAATTGCTCCCTCATATAAGCAAACAGCTGGTCCAGGGTTTTGTTTTCCGGGTTCAGGCTCCAGATAATTTCACTCATACTATTGACCAGCCGGCGGCTGGTATCGGCAATATCCTCCAGCTCCCGGTTGCCAGAAGTATCCGTTTTAAGTTTGGCCGATTCACTCATCATGATAATCTGGGTAAGTCCGGCCCCGATATCATCATGCATTTCCCTGGAGATCCGTTGCCGTTCCCGGTTCAGTCGTTCCTGTTCTTCAAATTCCCGGATTTTTTTCCGCAGCTTGCGTTGTACAAGATAACGGGTAAGCAGGATGGCAGTAATGATGACGATGATTACAGCGGCTAAAAAATAAAGCCAGTCATAGTTTTTAGGCACTTCGGGTAAATCAATATTATACCGGTCCATCAGGTAGGCATTTACCCCCTGTATTTCTTCCTTCGACAAGGCTCTGCCGTACATGATTATTTCTGCAATATCACCATTCAGTACTTCGAGTCTGCCGTTAGAGCCGATCCGCAGGACATTCGAGTCCGGCTGATTGTTGCTAACCCTGTAATTGACCCGGATTTCACCTCTCCGGTATAGGTCAAAAGTGGTGTCCGTGGTTCGGGTGATCGTGACCACTTCCCAGGCCTTTGTTTTTATGGCGGCCAGCGGAAAGCCTTCGCTGCCAACTCCGTCATAGTATATATAAAGATCAGGAGTGGCACAAAACTGCCAGGTAACACCATTGCCAAAATAAGTGGAAATCAGCGTATTTACACCTCCGCCAGATGTCTGACTTGGACCATTTACCCGTACAACCATAAAAACGGAGCCTCTTTTATTTGAAAAAGACCGGAAGGATTTGGTTTGCATGGTAATATCCTTTCCAGAAAACCGTAAAACAGGAAATCCATGAAGCTGGTTGGGGATCAGTTCCGGGGTAACGGCCGAAGAGACTTCTGCATCCCGGTGATGACCGCTTTGATCCAGCCATCCGGTAACCCGGTTATTTGTTACAAGAACACCCGTATCTGATTTTAACCACAGATCCAGGCTCTCCCGGGGAATCTGGGCAAAAACAGCGTTACTGATCAGGCAAAGAATATAAGTGACAACAGCCGGTTTCATTTAGACTGATTAAATGTATATAATTAACCGGTTTGTTAAATACCCACTGGCCGCAACAGGTCTGTTTACGATCACTTATTTTTGCAGCTATGGCAATTACCATCCGCACGGAACAACTGGTTAAAAAATACGGCA
>CAUJFR010000384.1 GCA_963169885.1 Bacteroidota bacterium | reverse complement strand
ACAAAGCCAGATCCTGGGCTTCTTTCAGCATCCGTTCACTGAGTCTCGATTTCGATTTCACCAGCACCTGGCTGATATACAAAACGAGACTGTCTGCAATACTATTCAATAAGGACCGCTCATATTTCAAGAATGGTCCTTCGTCTGAATCAGGCATCTGCTTTTTATAATAAACAGCAACGGAAAAGTCAGTGCCCTCCTTTGCTTTACGTTTTACCATCTGGGTCCACCGGCTTTTCTTAAAGCCCGCTGACCTGAATTCCATGTTGCCGTATCGTATAGCGCAACAAGTGTGCTCCGGGTACTGCCAACCAGGTGGAATCAACCGGACCGCCCCCTGTAGCAATTCCTCCAATTCAGGCTCGGCGGCTGCCAGTTTTGTTATACTGTACAGGCAGGTTTGCTCTTTTATTCTTTCATTAAGGTCGTGCAATTCATTGTCTAACTTCAGCTGATTCTGTTGCTGCTGACGTACCGTATATTTTTTTTCCAGCCGGATTATTTCTCCCTGTAAAAAAGCGCGGAAACCTACCGGGGGCATATAAAGAGTATTCCGGACTGACTTTAAATTATCTTTAGCCTCCTTTAATTTAAAATCAAATCCGGTCAGCCAGTTGGTTAGTTTATAAACCATTGCGCTGGAAAGTGTATGGGTAAACAATACAGCAGCTCCACGCTGTTGGAGAATGGGGGTTAACAACTCTTTCAGTAAGGGCAGGCTTTTTCCGGGAAAACCTACTGCGAAAGTACCGGAAGCAGGCTTAAGGGCTTTCTTCAGCTTTTGGGGTGCTGCCATTCCAGATGACTTCCTGTTCGCCATAGTATTCTTACATTCATTTTGCAGTATTGAACTGCATATTTTACTGCAGACTTTAAATCCCAGCCACTGTTTATAATACCGATAGGGCAAGGTAAAGCAGCTTTCTTGTTAACTCCCTAATGTTTATCAGCTAAACTGATGACAATAATCGTAATGAAGGCAGGTATTCACGGCTTCATAAAGGGGTGTTTACTCAGTAGACCTGTTTAATGGTATTGTAACCAGGACCTGGCATCCTTGTCCCGGTTCAGAAATAATTACGGCCTTTCCTCCAAACAATTCCGCTCTTCTCTTCATATTGGCAATGCCAATTCCTTTCTTAACTCTCGACATATCAAACCCCACCCCATTGTCACTGATCTGCATAGAAAGGTCCCCGTCTCCCAGGTCCACACAAATATCCACTTTAGAAGCCAGGGAATATTTTTGGATATTCCGGAGTTGCTCCTGCAGAATTCTGTAAAGATTTAGCTGAAGATCATGGCCCATCTGCAAAGTATGTACCTGCTCACTTACCACACAGTCTATTCGTATTTCTGTTCCAATAGAAAAATCATTAATTAATCGTTCCATGGACTCTTCCAGACTGGATTCATCGAAAAAAGCGGGGGCCAGGCGGTGTGAGAGGTTTCTGATTTCCCGAATCGCCAGACTTGTATTTCCTTTTGCCTGTTCGAGCAGATATATAGTTTCCTTTTGCAGTTCCGGCTCAAGCATACTCATATATAGTTGGGAAGAAGCCAGAATCTGACATACATTATCATGTAGTTCACTGCCGATCTCATATCGTTCATCCTCCTGGGTTTTAATAATAGCCCGGGTCATTTTCTTTTCAAAAAGAAGTTTCTCGGTAATATCGATCGCAATAACAGAGCGCAGGTATTTTCCCTCCAGGTTAATACTGGTGCCGTATAATTCCATATATACGATCTCACCTGTTTTTTTCTGAAAGCGGAGCAATTCCGCATGCGAGTTGGATGTATCTTCCAGTACTTCTTCGGCCATACGCCTGGCCATCGTTACATCGTCTGTAAAGACGAGATCCATTACACTCATGCCTTTCATTTCCTCCTCGCTGTACCCAAAAAACAAAGTGGCTGCTTTGTTGACCTGCACCATTTTTGTAGTAGCCGGATCATACACATACATCGGTTGCGGACTTTGGTGAAACAAGGTGCTGAACCGTTCTTCCGACTCTTTCAGTTGTTTGTATATTTTCTTTCGTTCTATGGAGTAGATAATGCTTTTGTACAGGACATCTGAAGTAAGATCATCCTTTACCAGGTAATCGGACACCCCGAAACCGATTGAACGGATACTGAAATCGATATCGGCGTTTCCGGTCAGTACGATCACCGGCAGGTTCCCGGCCATGGCCAGAATTTCCATTACTAATTCGGTGCCGCTTTTATCCGGCAGGGTCAGGTCAAGGAGGATCACATCCAGCGACTGTGCCTTCGACGTCAGCAATCCGGTGGCTGTTTTAAAATCAGGCGCGTGATAAATGGTACAGGAAGAAATCCGTTCTTCCAGAAATTCGGTAACAAGCACAAAATCCCCGGGATTATCTTCAATGGCCAGAATACTATAAGGGTGTTTATCAACAGTCATGAATTGGTGGAGAATTTCTATCCTGTTGTGTTCAGGGAATTCCCCTTGAAATTAATTCTATAATACTGATTGAACAATAGGGGTTAACCGTTAGGGTTTGCTGAATACTTACTTACTTTCCAATACAAAACTTGGAAAATATATAATCCAGCTGATCCTCATTCGTAATCTCTCCGGTGATTTCACCGAGATAATGAAGGCATCTTCTGATATCGAGTGAAAGCAGATCACCCGGTAGTTTGTTATCGAGACCGGTTTTTATTTCCTGGAGAGAACCGGCCACCTGTTGCAGGGCATGATAATGACGGGCATTGGTGATGATGGTGTTTTCGGTCTGCACCTGTCCTTGCAATACGAGATCCACCATGCGTTCACGTAAGACTTCAATATGTCTTTTTTCTTTAGCGGCAATATAAACCACCGGTTCAACCGGACTGAAACGAAGACGGGCAGCCGCTTCATCTCCGGCGTCAATTTTATTTCCCACGAGTAAATAACGGAGACCTTCTTCATCTGCGTCCCTTTTCCATTTAACGAGTTCTGCGGATTCACCATTCACATCAAACAGATAGAGTACCACATCCGCCTGCTTTATCTTGGCCAGACTGCGTTCGATACCGGCGGATTCAATGGTATCGGTGGTGTGTTGGCGGATACCGGCGGTGTCGATCAGGCGGAAAAGTATTCCGTCGATATTGATAAGCTCTTCAATGGTATCTCGTGTGGTGCCGGGTATTTCGCTTACAATGGCCCGGTTTTCATTCAGCAGGGTATTGAGCAGGGTGGATTTGCCGGCATTGGGTTTACCTACAATGGCTACAGCAACCCCGTTACGTATTACATTACCCAGACTGAAGGATTGTATCAATCCGCCAGTGGCGGTTTGCATTTCAT
>CAUJFR010000383.1 GCA_963169885.1 Bacteroidota bacterium | reverse complement strand
TGCTTTTCTGGGAATTGGAATTGGGCTGATCATGCGGACGGGTTCCGCACTGGATGGTATTGAAGTTTTGGCGGTTTATACATTGAAACGCACTTCCTTTACGATTACGGAGATTATCCTGGGGATCAATATCGTCATCTTCACCATTGCCGGTTTTCGTTTTGGGATTGAAACGGCTCTTTATTCTATTCTTACTTATTTCACCGCCACCCGTTGTATTGATTATGTGGTGGAAGGTCTGCAGGCCTATACAGGGGTAACGATTGTTTCAGGTCACAGTGAAGCTATCAAGTATCAGCTCGTGAATAAACTGGGTCGTGCCATTACGGTCTATAAAGGAGAACGTGGTTTTCTGCCGGGCAAGTTTGAAGTGAGTGCGGAATGTGATATTATTTTCACTGTCATTACGCGGCTTGAATTACGCAAACTCAAAAATCTCGTCAGTGAAGTGGATCCCAAGGCTTTTGTATTTGCGAATACGATTAAGGAGGCTTCGGGGGGATTGATTAAGAGGCGGCATTCGCATTAATTGAAAATTGATTAAATGAACATTGAATATTGAGCATTGGAGTGCTAAGGATATCAATGTTCAATATTCAATGCTCATTATAAACCCAGCACTTCCTTCAGCTTCGCGTAGCCCGAACGGCTCACTGGTACTTTGGCGCCTGAACGGAGCACGGCTACATGGTTATCCTTTTCATAAGGATCAATTCTTGTGATATGCTGCACATTTACGATATAAGAGCGATGAGAGCGTACAAAAATGGCAGGATCGAGTGATTGCTCAAAATGGGCCATGGTCTTATTCTTTAGAAAATACCCTTCAGTTGTGTGGATCTTCACATAGTCATCGGCCGCTTCCAGGTACCACACATCATTTACGGAAATGATTTTGATCTTACTGCCGTTGCGCACCACGATCCGCTGGCGTTGTGAAGGGGAAAGGGAAGCCGCTTCAAGGAGTTCCTGGGTGTTTTTTTCCGGAGCAGGAATAGCCGCTTGCTGTTCCGCCCATTTTCCAATCGCTTTATCAAAACGTTCCTGGTTAAAGGGTTTCAGTAAATAATCGATCGCATGGGCTTCAAAAGCTTTGATGGCGAATTCATCAAAGGCGGTGGCAAAGATCACGGCGGGTGGCTGATCCAGCAATTCCAGCATTTCAAATCCGGTGATCTTGGGCATCTGGATATCCAGTAAAATCAGGTCGGGCTCATGTTGCTGAATGGCTTTTACGCCTTCAAATCCATCGCCACATTCGGCCACCACTTCCAGACCAGGGTGCTGTTGCAGGTATTCACGGACCACACTTCTTGCCAGGGGTTCGTCGTCGATGATAATTACTTTACTCATGGGTGTTTATTTAAGCTTGCGGAATCCGCACAATAGTAATAAAAATATTGTCTTTGGCCTCCGTGGTAACCAGGTCATTCCGGGCAAACAGGAGGTATAAACGTCGTTGTACTGAGTTCAGCCCGAAACCTGTTCCTTGTTTGGGCGAACTGGTTTCGGGATCAAACGGATTTTTAACTTTGATAAGCAGGTGATTCTCTTCTTTCACGGCAGTGATCTCAATCACTGTTTCTCCTATAGTATCGTAGAGTCCGAATTTAATGGCATTTTCCACAATCGGCTGGAGCAACAGGGCCGGCAGTTTCAGGTTATGGGTGATTTCCTCAATGTCAATCGCCGTGGCGAGGCGGTTGCCAAATCGCACTTTCTCTATATCGAGATATAATTGCAGGTATTCCAGTTCTTCTTTGAGGTTCACCCATTGGGTTTCATCTTTTTTGATGGTGCCTCTTAAAAAGTCGGACAGCTGTTGTACCATCTTCCGGGCTTCCTGCGGACGGCTGCCGATCAGGGCATTGATGGAGTTCAGGCTGTTGAACAAAAAATGCGGTTGCAGTTGCTGACGCAGTTTAAAAAGTTCGGCTTCCCGGGCCAGCTTTTCCGCGTCTTTTTTCCGTTCTTCCTGTTCTTTCTGTTCCAGCTGACTATACCAAAGTATACTCACCATGGTAATAAAACCAAGGAGCAGAAAAGCGAGGCTGAAACGGATCGAAAGTGAATTGTGAAGGAGCAGTTTATATCCTTCATACTGCCCGAGCAGTAGACCCAGCAACCATTTGCTTAATAAGAGCCAGGCAATGGTCAGCAGCAGGCAGAGCGCGAATACATTAATATATTGTTGTCCCCTTGGCAGATAATAGCGTAATACGATCATCACCAACAGGCAGGCCAGTAATAAAAGGATATTACTCAGTACTGCATCCGCCGTAGCGGCTTCCCAGGGCAGTCCAAAGAAATGCAGGAGCATAACGTGGTCTGCGAGTATGATCACCCAGCTTACAATGAAGATGATCCTGAACCGTATTAGTGACAAAGGGGATTGCGCCATGTTATGCCAGGTTCAGGATTTCGAGAGTGTTACCAAACCGGATCTGCTCCGCCTTTTGCTGTATAATATGCATATAACTGTCCGGATTTTCCTGTTCTTCTATCCGGCTGTATACTTCAGCACCATCGATCAGTTCATTGAGCTGGTAAAGCTCACTGACGCTGACAAACTGCCACTGTACCAGCTGTAATTGCTGGTTGAAGAACATTTCCTCTTCACGCATGCCCATCAGCTGGGCTTTGTGGAAGGCTTCTTCCTTACTGCCGGCTGTTACCAGTCGCAGTTGTTCATCAAACTGGGCAGTATGGTTGCCATCGCCACAGATGATGCGGAAGACCATTTTAGTTAAGTACCAATTCATAGTAGGTGATAGTTATTGGTCTTATGACCAACAACTAGAAACTCTTTATCTCAATCCCCCCGAATATCACAGTTCCTTTCAACACTAATATCTTATCCCCGTTACTGTTCATTACACTTGCACTCCGTTTGTCTTCCAGTCCGCCGAAGATGGTCACGGCTTCGGATTTTACTTCCCAGTTAGCAGGGACAATCAGTTTGGTGCCTCCGAAAATGGTGGTGATTTCGATGGTTACTTTTCCATTGATATCGGCCTGGGTGAGGTTCAGTTCCGTGCCGCCGAAGATGTTTACAATATCTCCTCCTTTAAAATCTTTGGAGAGAAGGATTTTTTTATCTCCGCCGAAGATGGAGGTTGAATCGACAAAGTCATCCTTGCTAAAGGTTTCACCGGATCCCATAAAATTATCGGTACTGCCTGTGGCGCCAATATTTGTTGCCATATCTGCAGTGTTACCTGTATTCGCTTTGTTTTCTTTTCGCATACACTGTTCCCAGGATTTACGACGGGGCCGGATAATGATAAAGGCACCGCCGGCTATCAGTAGCAGAGGCCAGAAATAGCGGCGAATGGCGAGCTCAGGGTAAAACTCCTGTAACATAAAAAAGCTGCCGATGGCGATCAGCACGATCCACGCGGCTCCCCGGAACCCATGCTTGAGCCCGAGAAAAAGACCAAGTGCGATCAGGAACATCTGCCAGCTGAAGATCCAGGCGGGCAGGTCGTCAAAACTGGCATGGAGCAGGGCGGCCACACCGATCAGGACAATAAAGAGGCCGGTCCAGACATGCCCATGCCGGGGGGCATTATCCATATATTGCTGACGTTGTTCTTCCCAGCGCATCCGGTAATCCTCCCGTCGCTGTCGTCTTTCTTCTCGTCTTTGTTCGCGGTCCATACAATCAATTTTAACCAAAACTAAGGTCTGAGACCCTTTGGGGCAAGCGGGAATGGGCTGGAGCAGGGGAATTATCGGTGAATGGCGGGAAACTTAGGGTGAAAAGGCAAAGAACCAAGACACCTGAATAAAAAAACCAAGAAGCCAAGACACCAAGATGCCAAAGAAATAACAAGCAAAATAGCAAGAACCAAAAAAGCACCAATAATCAACCAGTTTCCTTAGATGGGTTTGGATTTTGATTCTTGATGCTTCTTTGGCGTCTTGGCATCTTGGTTCTTGGATCTTTAATTTAGCGAGCAGCTCCAGATCAACTGATAAGGCTCCTCCTTCCCCTTGATGCAGGTAAACATAAAACAGGTAATAAACGGCATATTATAGTGCTCCAGTTTATTGAGGCTTTCAATTCCCATGGTGCCGCTTACAAAGGCTTCGGTAGAGGAGGTTTCCAGGGCCTTGCAGCCCGGGGGCATGATTTCTTTATCATAACCCGCATCATAACGACGATAAGCGAGTCGTTCAACAAGGTTCTGCACCAGCTCAGGCTGGTCGAAGGCGGCGGAAATGTGTAGTAAATGTTTCATATCACTGGTTTTTGATCCAGCCACTTTACTCACCTTCCAACCGCACGGGCTGTACTTATCTATAAGATGCAGGAACGGTTGAATTGGTTACTAAGGAAATGTGAAAATCAGGTGTCAGGTGTCGGGTGTCAGGGCATTCTTCGGAGCATGGTGTGTTGTCCGGGTCAATGTGATTTGGATTTAAAGACGCGAGAAATTAAATCTAACTACAAAGAAGGAGATCAGTATATAGGGAAGTGCAGAGGCTATGATTACGGCATGTGCTGATAGCAACCCAATCACAAAAAGTAAAATCATCAGTAGCCCGGTACAAAGCATTCCTGTCAAAGTGAGCCATCGGTTTGGGGACGATTGAAAAAGACTAATCAATAATAGTACTTGTCCGATAAATGGCAGAATAATGAAGGGGTGTGCCATCGATGAGGCATTGGTTTTTACAAGCTGTAAAATTTCTGCTTCCAACTGAAATATAAAGCCATGATTATCCGGCGGCCATTCAAGGTAGCCAAAAAAGGAACTGAGTAACAGGAGGCTGTTGAGTAGTTTTTTCATTCGACAGCACAAAGATACTGACTATCAAAACCGGATACTATACTCCAGTCCCGCTACAAATTTCCGGGTGAGTCCATCCGGTCGATTATCCCTGACCTGGAATGGCGCACCGATACTGAACTGAAGCCCTTGCCGGCTATTGATGGCATAATCAAAAAATAAGTTACTGTTGAGGGTCAGCCCATCTGAACCTGCGATTTCTTTTTTTATACCCTGCTTATCCCGGTAAGAATCAAGCCCCAGGTGATAAATGGATAAAATTCCGGGTGTGAAAACGAGTTTTGATCCCAGGTTCAGCGGATAGGATATACGAAGGAGGACGTCTCCTTTGCGTTTAAACCGGCTGGTTGACTGAAACGTCTGAAAGGGAGAGCCATTCGGGTAATCTGCTGCCATAAACAGGTTACTGTTCTGCGTAAGGGGCTGTTGCAGGGCTGTATTTAACTGAATCTTTTTTATGGTGAAACCAATTCCGGCCAACAGGTCAAAAGTCCCCAGGCTGGATTGGTAATCCATTGGCAAGGGCAGGTTGTTTTTGGTTCGGTCAGCCGGGTGGAGCGGAATTTTAGCCCCCAGTGTGAATCCGATCTTCCCGGGTTTATAATTTCCATTTATATAAATATCAGATAAACCAAAACTACTCACAGCATTGCCGGATTGTGATAGTGAAGTGATCCGGGTATCTACCGAAAACTGATTACTGATTTTTTTATTCAATTCCAGGTATTGTCCTGAAACGGAAATAGCGTGATCCGCTTTACCCACTGAAAACCCAACTCTTAGCCGGTCCTTAAATCCCGGACCTTGTTTTTCCTGGGGTTTGAAAGAACTCATGCTGCAGAATCCGGCATCACTGCAGCCTTGCGAATTGACCGTTTGATAGGAAGACAAAATGAGGAGAAAGCCCGAAAAGAAAATAGATTTTTGCATAAACAGTTGTTTCAATGTAATCAAATATAATACTTTGCACTGTTTATATACGTACGAAGTGTAATAGATGTATTTCCGGAAAGTGTTAAATAATTGTCAATGTAAGCTTCAGAAAAGAAACCCGGAACAACTGCTTCAATGGTTACTGTTATGATTGATCAGGATGAAGGGCAGGATAGGCAGTCGCTCCGGGCTGTATCTTAGGGTATACTTATCGGGTACGTGTACCTGCAGACAGTAACCGGCCTGCAGGGTCAGGCTTTTTACACGGAACAATCATTCCGTGCATGACGAACATATTTGATACGGGAGGGGTAGCAGGATGGGAGAGGATTAAGATTACAGGGTAAAGGTAAACCGGCCGGTAATACGACCCTATACCACTTTCTTGGTATTTTTTGGCCAAGGAGATCCTGTTGAAGGAAAATGACTACTACATTTTATGTATTTCCTACACAAAGCTGCAGGGCTAGTTTTGATAAAAATCTTCAACTATGTGTAAGTCATTTTTTCAACCCTTTGCTTTTTTGTTCGTAACCGTATTAGCAGCAGGTCTTTCGCTGTCCAGTTGTAGTAAGGACAATTCCGGCGGTAACAACAATTCCGCCACCCCATTCTGGAAGGGAGTCATAAATAGTAATGTATGGGAACACGGGGCCCTGCTTCGTTCCGATGGCACCGCCCGTTATTTTGTAAGTTTCACCGGCGGTTCAATGAATGATACGGCCAATGCCAATGTGAGTAAATTTGAAGGCACGTATACCCAGGTTGCCGGTACTGACAGTATTTATATCAACTGCGGCAGTGCTCTTTCAACATACAGGTTGAAAGGAATTACCAACAGTGCCAAAACCAGTATGTCCGGTACCTGGATCTATTCTGCCGGGGGTATAACTAATACCCTGCCTTATGCGATGGCGAAATAATTTCCTTTTAGTGATCGTTGATACACCCATTTATTTTCGGATTTCACCAGAGATAGCTTTGTCAAAAGGTAGAACAAGCCCGATTTTATTTTATATTGCAATTAATTATATGTGACAAAAACCAAGGATCGGGGCAATATATTAAGTGTACGCTATGGTGAATGCAGAAAACGAACGGCTTTCTGAATCAACGAATAACAGAAACTGGAAAAAATGGGGTCCTTATCTCTCCGACCGTCAATGGGGCACTGTACGGGAGGATTATAGTCCGGACGGACATGCCTGGACTTATATCAATCACGACCTGGCCCGCAGCTATACTTACCGATGGGGCGAAGAAGGTATTGCAGGATTTTGTGATTCCGACCAGATTCTCTGCCTGGCCCCCGCATTCTGGAACGGGAAGGACAGCATTTTAAAAGAACGGCTTTTTGGTCTCGCCAATAATGAAGGCAATCATGGGGAGGATGTAAAAGAACTTTATTTCCAGTTGGATTCTTCACCTACCCATTCCTATTGTAAATTTTTATACAAATACCCTCAGGCCGCTTTTCCTTACCTGGAACTGGTGAAAGAGAATAAGCGGGACCGGCTGAGCCCGGAATACGAGCTGCTCGACACCGGGATATTCAGGGAGGACCGGTATTTTGATTGTTATATTGAATATGCAAAAGGGGATGTGAATGATGTGCTGATGAAGATCACCGTATATAACCGCGGTCCCGAAGCGGCGGCCATTCATGTACTGCCCCAGCTCTGGTTCCGGAATTTCTGGCGGCATAATCCCCGATTCGATAAACCAGAGATCAGCTCACTGAATGATCATTGTCTCCAGACCAATTCGGAACGCAACGGTCAGTTCTATTTTTATCACCAGGGGGGCGAACAGCTTTTCTGTGATAACGAGACGAATAACCAGCGGATGTATCATCGTCCGAATGAAACCCCGTTTGTCAAAGACGGGATTAATAATTATATCGTGGATAAAGCCACCACGATCAATCCGGACAGAACCGGGACGAGAGCGGGGATCTGGTTGCAGGAGTCCATTCTGCCCGGGGAATCCACCAGTTTCCATTTCAGGCTGAGCAAAAAGCAACTCGAAGATCCCTGGGTGGATTTTGACCTGATCTTTGAGGAACGTCAGACGGAGACGGATCATTATTATGATAAACTCACGCCTAAGAAATTATCGCCCGCGCACAAAACCCTCCTTCGAAGTGCAGCAAGCGGGCTGCTCTGGACCAAGCAGTTTTATTATCTCGATGTTTATAAATGGCTCAATGGGGAGCCCGATGAAACGGCGCCTGTCCGCAACTTCAAGCGTAATAAAGACTGGCAGCACCTGACCTGCCGGAATATTATTTCCATGCCGGACAAATGGGAATATCCCTGGTTTGCTGCCTGGGACCTTGCCTTTCATGCGGCCACCTTCGTACATGTGGATCCGGATTTTGCCAAGCAGCAGTTACTCGTGGTGCTGCGGGAATACTACATGCATCCCAATGGACAGATCCCTGCTTATGAGTGGAATTTCAGTGATGTGAATCCACCCGTTCATGCCTGGGGCGTATGGTATGTGTTTGAAGCGGATAAAAAGAAAACGGGTAAACCCGACTGGGATTTCCTGGAACGGGCTTTTCAGAAATTGCTGATGAATTTCACCTGGTGGGTGAACCAGAAGGATGCCAATGGAACGGATATTTTTGAAGGTGGTTTCCTTGGTCTGGATAATATCGGGGTATTTGACCGCAACCATATGCCTCCGGGGATCAAGAAACTCCAGCAGGCTGATGCCACCAGCTGGATGGCTATGTATTCGATCAATATGCTGCGAATGTCGCTCGAACTGGCGGAACATAACAGGGCTTATGAGGAATCCGCGGCCAAGTTCTTCCGGCACTTCCTGAATATCGGATGGGCCATGCACCATATCGGGAAGAAGGATATCTCACTCTGGGATGATAAGGATGCTTTTTATTATGATGCCATCCAGTTTGAAAACGGCAGCAGCGAACGCCTGAGGATCCGCTCCCTGGTGGGGATCATTCCCATGCTGGCGGTGGAAGTGATGCATGGGGGACTGTTTGAACAGCTCAAACAATTCAATACCCGGCTGGAAGTGATCCGGCTCACACGGCCTGATCTCACCCGTATCATTTCCGATATCAATAAGAAGAATGCGGAGGGCAATTATCTCTTTGCCATCATGATTGGCGACCGGATGGAGCACCTGCTCAAGCGGCTACTTGATGAAGCGGAATTCTTGTCCGATTATGGTATCCGCTCCTTATCCAAAATACATGAAACGCCTTATGCCTTCAGTTATAAGGGCAATGAGTACAGTATTCAATATGAACCCGGGGAGAGTTCCAGTTCCATGTTTGGCGGCAATTCCAACTGGCGCGGCCCCATCTGGCTGCCGCTGAATTACCTGATCATTCACTCGCTGCGCAAATACTACGACTACTACGGTGACAATTATACCCATGAATTCCCGGCCGGTTCGGGCAAAAAACTCAACCTGAAGCAGATCGCCAATGAACTCACGAAGCGTTTGTTAAAACTATTCGAACGCAACAAGGAAAGAGACGGGGCCTTCCAGTACCATGATCAGCAACACCCGCAATGGTCGGAGAATTATTTTCGTGAACACCACCTCTTCTATGAATTTTTTCATGGAGATAACGGCAAGGGCCTGGGGGCTTCGCATCAGACGGGGTGGACGGCAATGGTGGTGAATTTATTGCTGGAAATGGAAGAATAGACCAGTTAGTAGATAGTAGTCCTGAAGCCGGAGTTTAGCGGTCATCCATGTATGATTATTGTGCTGGCCGGATTTCTTCATTTGCGTATCCTTTTACTAATAAACCGTTTCGAAAAGGTTGATTATAATTTATTGTCGCTGATTTTCTTGTGTATATAGCAAGGCTTCCCTGTATACCTCCTGCATAACTGTTGCCTTTTGCGGCACTTCCCAAATCTGTTGCCTGCAGGCCACTGCTGATCGGGTTTCTGAAAAATTTGATATAGCCAATATCATTCGTCTGTATTAATTGATTCAGGAGGATATTGGACATATACATTTCATCAATATAGATTTCTACATAGCCGTTTCTGTATCTTAGTTCACCGTTGTAAATGAATAAACCAGGTATTTTTCTTACCAGGTATTCAGTCAGGGAGTAGTTTAAGGCAAGCGGGTCGTCTTCCACGTTGACCTGGATCGAATTATGGTCCCTGAATAGTCCATTGCTGATATACTTTTTCTCCAATTCGGGAATACGGTTTTTGACAATAACGTTAAGGTTGATATTCTCCAGCGTTTTAAAATTGGTCACGGTCGCCGGCTGTGCAGCTGATGGAATAATAGTTTGACCTATATTTATATTTTTGATCTGGCTGAATCGGGCATTTATTTTTCTCAGCTCCTCCGGATCCATTCCGCGTAATACTTCTTCAAATCCATCAACCTCTTTTTTATTTACATATAATTTCACATAGCCACTGTCATAAAAATCACAACCACTGATCCGGATCTGACCGGAACTGTCAGCGAAGGAACTGCCGGCCTGAATGATTTCATGCCGGCTATTGTACAGATAATAATCTATTTGTGTCTTACTGTAATCCGGATGACTGAAAGCAAGCAGGAAACCTTCTTCTGCCAGGTTGTTCGCTGGATCACGATACTCCGGTTCAAAGGCGATCAGGCCGTCATTTAAAGCAGGATTGCCGGTATCGAGGTAGAAAGGAGCAGTGCCGGAAATGGCTTCACAAAACAATCCGGTTGAATTGTTATGGTCCTTGTTTTCATTGTATATATAACGTTCAGCAATTATTTCAGCCTTTTCATTTTTTAGCAGGACTTTCAGCAATTTGTTGCTGAAATCGCTGGCCGGAAAGAGTGTGTTTACAATCGATGTGTCATTGAGGAACCTGACAGGTAGTTCTGCAATGGCGTGTTCTTTTTCATATACTTCCAGGTATACTTTATGTCCTGTAGCTGCATCTCCTCTACTTACCTGGATGATCATCGTGTCGTTGTATGGCGGTAAGTGAAGTGAAAATCCACTATTGCTGAATAATCGGTTATTCTCAACCGGTATAACCGATAGCAGTGTATTTTTTGAATCGGTTATGAAGATACTGTCATCCGGAGCAACAGGGAGATCTACTGCACCCCAGCCAAAACGATTGGTCTGACAAGCGGCGATTAATTGCTGCTGCCGGTTTCTGAAAGAGATTTTATCATAGACCGGGTTCCCGCCGCATGACTTAAGTAGGACGATCATCCGGTTTCTAAAATTAATCAGCGCGTTGCCACCTGCTGGTAGCAGCTCAGCCGTACGGTTGTCTAACTGCTGTGTAACCGAATCGGGCAGGTCAACGGCTATACAAACCGTATTCCCGTCAAGTTTTGAATTTTTGCCGACAGCATAGCCGAAGACACTGATGAAATAAAACCCGTTAGTAAAGCCCGTTAAAGGAATGGATATAATAGTGGATTCCTGGTTGAGTTGTAAAATCTGCCTGCTGATGAGAACATGGTCAGCAGAATGGATATACACATAGGCAGCAGGCTGTGCCATTTGACAGGCCGTAAGCTGTGTGAATACCGTATAGCTGAGCGTTTCTGTGTGCTTGTAGGAGGATTTGTCTGTTATAATCGTGAAATAATTCGCCCAACTATTATGTTTGACGAATACGAGGAGTATAAATAAAAGAAAAATTGATTTGTTCATAGTTTTTTATGTAACGCCTCAGCAAATATTTATTTTTTTTTACACAAACCTGAACCCATCCCCGTCAAACAACCCTTTATCACTCAGCTTCAAATGCGGGATCACCAGTAAAGCCATAAAAGATAGCGTCATAAAGGGTGAGGCAAGGATTGAGCCGAGTTCGTTCTTGGTGAATTGATCGAGCCGGGTATAGGCATCGGCAATTTCGTAGCCATCGCCATTGCTCATGAGTCCGCCTACAGGCAGACCAAGCACCAGTTCCTGACCCTGGCCTGCGGCACTCAGACCACCCCGTTCCGCGATCACGAGGTTTACGGCCCGGCAGAGACTTTCATCATCCACCCCCACGGCCACGATATTATGGCTGTCATGTGCCACGGAAGAAGCAAGGGCGCCCTGTTTCAATCCGATTCCTTTGATAAAGGCTTTGGCCACCGGTGCTTCCTGGTACCGGTTCACCACCACGATCTTCAGCACATCATTTTCAGTATCACTTATTATTTCTCCATTTGCCAGTTTAGGTACGAGGTCCAGTCTGTTGGTGATCAGTTGTCCATCCAGGGCCTCAATAACGGGAATAGTTTTACCCCCGACATAGCTCACTTTAAATTCTTCTTCGGTCTTAGGACTGCAAATGAACCTGTTCAGTACGCCCCCCTTTTTACTT
>CAUJFR010000382.1 GCA_963169885.1 Bacteroidota bacterium | reverse complement strand
GACCGCTTCTTCTCCGTTCCTGGCAATATCAGGTTGCAGTTCCCAGTCACGCATCATTTCCTGTATAATAAACAGGTTTAACTCCATATCCTCCACAAGCAATAGCTGATATCCACCCAGGCTTTTCCCGGTATTACCGGCAGGCGGCTCAACCGGAATCGTGGATGCCGGCTGCTTCTTCTGCAAAGGCACCGTAAACGTAAACACAGAGCCTTTGCCCAGTTTACTTTCCACCACCAGGCTTCCGTTCATCAGTTCGGCTATTTCGCGGCAGATCGTAAGTCCGAGACCGGTTCCAAGCATTCCTGAGCCGGCACTATAATCCACCTGGGAAAAAGGTTCAAAAATCTCATTGATCTTTTCCGCCGGTATTCCAATCCCGTTGTCCTCCACCCGGAAACAGATCCGGCTGTTTTGATGATCTTCTTCCACCCGGCTGATCCGGAGTGTTATAATCCCTCCATTGGTAAATTTTACCGCATTGGAAAGAAGATTACTTAACACCTGGGAAATACGGAAAGGATCTCCGTTAAACTGTGTACCGGGCTCCAGTTCATTGACAATGGAAAAATTATTATTCCGGACCGATGCTTCGCTGCTGAAAATATCCTTCAAGAGATCAACGGTCTTCTGCAGGTCAAAAGGAATATCCTCCAACAGCATTTTTCCCGCCAGAATTTTTTCAATATCCAGCACATCATTTACAATGGCCAGGAGGTTCTGGGCAGACATCTTCAGAACATTAATATACCGGTTCTGCTGCTCATCGGGGTTGGTCTTGGATAACAGGTCGGCCACCCCCAAAATTCCATTCATAGGGGTGCGTATTTCATGACTCACTTTAGCAAGAAAGGACTCTTTCGCCTGGGCATTCTTTTCCGACTGCATTTTAGCCCGGTAAAGATCCTCTTCTATACGTATGCGGTCACTGATATCCTGACCATAGACAATTACATAAGGCGCCCCTATTTCGGGCTCCACTTTATACCCATGACATAACAAATGGACCAGTTTACCATCCGCCCGTTGTACCGGCAGTAATCCGTTTACATGTCCTTGTCCGGAAATTCCGTCCATATACAATTCTAACGCCTCTGCCGGGGCTTCTCCGAAAGTCAGTTCACTAAGCCGTTTACCGGTAAGCGCCTGTTCTGAATAGCCCAATACCGGGTTGGCCGCCGCATTTACAGACGTGATCCGGAATTCCATGTCATGCGTAAATATGAGGGCCGGACTGTTATTAAATAAATCGCGGTACTTCTTCTCACTCAGCCTGATTTTATCTTCAATCAACCGGCGTTCGGTAATATTCAACCCGTAACCGATCACCAGTTTTGGCAGGCCATTTTCATCCAGTACCGGGTAAAATTTGCGGAGATGATAATTGTTGTATCCGTTGACATCTTTCAGCGTCTCCTCCCATTCTATCTGTGTCCGTGTGCTGAGTGCCCGGTTAAAATATTCCCGGCGCTCCTGGAATATGGAATACGGTTTATTCCGGAGATCACAGTAGTCCTCATCTTTACGTCCGACGATCCACTTCCGCAATTCAGTATCTTTGATTCCTCTTGGATTTACAAACAGGTAATGATGTAAGGCATCAAAAACAGCAATATCCGCAGGAATATTATTCAGGATTTCTTCATAAAATAATTTCTGCCGTTCCATTTCCTGCCGCTGATGTATGGCGGCTTCCAGGTGTACGATTTTAATCGCACAAAGAGAGGCGATGGCCGTAAGGATTGATAAATGTTTTTCACTGAAAAAATTCTTCTCCGGGTGTTCACTGTCAATCACGCCAATTACTTTTCCTTCACTGATAATGGGTACGGTTATTTCTGAATAACGCAACGCGTCATCCATGATGTATCGCTGGTCTGTGGAGGTATCAGGAATGATCTCAGCCTTCCCGGTTTCCGCGACCGAACCGACAATCCCTTTCCCAACCGGTATAAAGATCGGGGAGATAATACGGTTCTCATCATCGGATTTATCCCCCCAGGCCGCTTTTTGTTCCAGGCAGGTACCATCTTCACTAAGCAGGTAGATTACACAATCGGTGAACCCCAGCCGCCCTATACAATTACGGGCCACATCCCACAAAATATCCTCCACCGTCTCCCGGTTATATAGTGAAGACAGAAAATAATTGACGGTCTGTTGTATTTCAAGTTCTTCCGTATGCGTGTGCCGGGTAATATCCGTATACGTCCATAATAATCCTGCAAATCCTTTCTCATTGACGAGTGGAATAAAATCCCTTAACAACACTTTCCCATCCGTCATTCGCAGGGTCTCCCCAACCGATTTCTCCCGTTGGTCAAGCAATTCCTGTATACGGTTAACAAATTCCTCCGGCCGCGTAAAAAGATCTTTTACCTGTACTGCCGCATTGGAGCAATCCGAACCAATCAACTGTTCCGGATGCAGCGGAATATGGAAGAGATCACAGAAAGCCTGATTAACCAGTTCAATCCGTCGGTCAGGCGTTTCCAGTAATATCGCTTGCTGCAGGTTTTCCACCAGGGTGGAAAATGCAGCATTGCTGATAAAGGCGGGAGTGGAGAACGTTGTCATTCGGGGCGAAAATTAGAAAATGTTTATGCAAGTTCCATGAAACCGGCACTGAGTAATGTAATTTAGGTAAGAAGACTAAGCATTAGTACTTATTTCCCATTATATCATTTTAAAAACTAAGTATGAATTTCTAATTTTACGTATACCACTTTAAAGAATAAATTTTTAATTACCAATATCCTAATCCGCCATGAAACGAATCAAAGTTTACCTCGTTGACGACCATCGCATGATGCTTGATATGTGGAATTCCCTGTTGAGTATCGATAACCGGTTTTCTGTTGTTGGCATTTCCACCGATGGACGACTCGCACTCGAAGAAATTAAAGTAAAACTTCCCAATGTAGTGCTGATGGATATTTCGATGCCCGGCATTTCCGGTATCGATCTCACCCGCACGATAAAGGAAAAATTTCCCCTGACCCAGGTACTGGCCGTATCGATGCACACCAATGTACTCACGATCAAACAGATTCTTTCTGCCGGAGCCAGTGGTTATATGTCCAAAACTTCTTCGTTTGATGAAATGGTACAGGCTATTCTGGCGGTGTACGAAGGCAAACATTATATCGCCGAAGACATCAAGAACCTGATCGCCGAACAATTGCTCGGGGAAAACGGGGACAGCCCGGTCAACCGTATTAACTCACTGACCAAACGGGAACTGGAAATCGTCAGTATGATCCGGGATGGACTTTCCTCCCATGATATAGCCTTGAAACTTTTTATTTCCCAACGCACCGTGGAAGTGCATCGCTATAATATCTTTAAAAAGCTGAATGTTTCGAATGTGGTATCCATGATGAAAGTACTGAACCAGGAAGCGGTGTAATCGGATAGCAGATAATAACCGGCAGCGAAGCGGGAAACCCTCAATTTTGAAAGTACGAAGTACGAACTACGACCCTTCGATACGTCCCGCATGAATACGTTCACACGCCCTGAAATATTACTTTAGCGGGACTACTGTTCACCTGAGTTTATCGAAGGGCAGGGTGACAACGAAAGGTACTTTATAAAACGAGTAGCTGACTCGTTTTTAGTTTAAACTCCTTAGGAAGGGCTGTCGACTACTAACTACCGACTTGCTTACGCGCCATTCCATTTACCAAACATCTCTTCTACTTTCTTAAACCGGTAGTCAAAAATCGTTTTGAGTTTGTTTTTCACAAACAAGGCATTGGCTATTCTTCCCAGTATGCCCAGCGGATTTTTATAATGAATAATATCCGTCATTTCCACGCCGCCCGGTATTTCTTTAAAATGATGCTGATGATGCCAGAGGCTGTATGGACCGAAGCGCTGTTCATCAATAAAATAAGTCCTGTCCTTCACCTGTGTGATCTCCGTCATCCAGTATAAAGGGATGCCGGCTACCGGTTTCACCGTGTATTCGATCAGCTGTCCCGCATACATCACATCACCATGGTGTTTGGAGATGACCTTAAAACCCATTCCATCCGGGGTGATGGCCTGCAAATTGGCCGGATTGGAGAAAAAAGCCCAGGCTTCATCAAGGGAAACCGGAATTTTCTGTACTGTTTTGATCGAGTGTGCTGCCATGCTGATTATTGGGTTAAATTCGTCTTAATAACCATTTATCACCTGAAAAGTTCGGTCATACCATGTCATTGAATAAAGAAAAAACAGAAAAGAAATTTGCCGAAGAATTTGCCAAACTGAACGAACAGCAACAAAGGGCCGTTTCCACCCTGGATGGCCCGGTAATGGTCATCGCCGGACCGGGCACCGGTAAAACCCAGATCCTGGCCAGCCGGATCGGCAAAATCCTGCTCGATACCGACGCACAGCCCGAAAACATTCTCTGCCTCACTTACACCGATGCCGGTGTGGTGGCCATGCGCAAGCGACTGTTGCAGTTTATCGGTCCCGACGCCTATAAAGTAAACCTCTATACCTTCCACGCTTTCTGCAATGATATCATCCAGGAAAACCTGTCCCTCTTCGAAAAAACAGCCCTGGACCCCTTGTCCGAACTGGAAAAGATTCAGCTCTTTAAAGAACTGATCGACTCCTTCCCGAAAAATCATCTTTTGAAACGTTACCGCGGGGATGTATACTTTGAAGTTAAGAATCTTCAACAACTCTTCAGCACTATGAAAAAAGAAGGGTGGACACCCGCTTTTATCAATGAACGAATCGACAGTTACCTGGCCGATCTGCCCACCCGGGATGAGTTTATTTATAAAAAGAAATATAAAAACTTCAATGCCGGCGATCTGAAGCAGGAAAAGTATAATGAGGAAACCGAACGGATGGAAAAACTCCGGGCTGCCGTGGGCGAATTTGACCGGTTCCAGCAACTCATGCGGAAACGGAACCGCTACGATTTCGACGATATGATCAACTGGGTGATCAAAGCCTTTGAAGAAAATAAAAACCTGCTGGCCGATTACCAGGAAAAATTCCAGTATGTACTGGTAGACGAATACCAGGATACCAGTGGCACCCAGAACCGCCTGGTGGAACTGCTGATCAGTTACTGGGACAAACCAAATGTATTTGTGGTGGGTGATGACGACCAGAGTATCTACCGTTTCCAGGGTGCCAGTGTGGAGAATATGCTGGACTTTGCCAAAAACTACAAAGATGACCTGGTGACGGTGGTGCTCACGAATAACTACCGCTCCACTCAGCCGATCCTTGATATTTCTAAAACCCTGATCGACCGGAATGATGAACGACTGGTGAAACAGATCGAAGGACTGACCAAGGATTTACTTTCCAGCAATGATAAAATACGCAGCATCACCCACGCGCCCCGCTTACAGGAATACGAAACCATGCGCCTGGAAATGATCGGGCTGGTCAAAAAAATACAGCAATTACTGGCGGAAGAAGTGTCGCCGGGTAAGATCGGCATTATTTATAAAGAAAATAAATACGGAGAAGAACTGGCCCGGCATTTCAAAGAACTGAACATCCCGGTTTACAGCAAACGAAACCTGAACCTGCTGGAAATGCCCCTGGCACAGAAAATTATCCTGGTATTGAAATACCTGTCCAGTGAACATGATATTCCTTTTAGCGGTGATGAGATGCTGTTTGAAATACTTCACTTCGACTGGTTTGGCGTACCTCCGGTGGAAATTGCCAAACTCAGTATGGAAGTAGCGGATAAACGATACAGCGGTAATGGCACTTCCATCCGGCAGGCTCTCACGGAAAAAGCCCATGCCCCCGCCAAAGACCTCTTCAGTACCGGTCTGCACAGTGGGTTAAAGAAAGCATCGGTTGCGCTCGAACAACTGATCGGCGATGTTTCCAATCTTACCCTGCAGCATCTGTTTGAATCCCTGATCCGGGAAGCCGGTGTGCTGACGCATATCATGCAGGGCACCGATAAACACTGGCAGTTACAGGTACTCACCGGTCTCTTTGATTTTGTAAAAGAAGAAACCCACCGCAATCCCTTCCTCAACCTCGAAGCCCTGATCAACCTGATCCAACTGATGGAAAAGGAAGAAATCCGCCTGCCCCTGGTAGAAGTCAGCGGCAGTGAAAAAGGCATTAACCTGATGACCGCCCACGGATCCAAAGGACTGGAATTTGAATATGTGTTTTTTGCCGGTTGCAATGCCGGATTCTGGGAAAAGAAACGGAAACCAGGAGGTGGTTATAAACTGCCTGACACGATGTTCTCTTCGCAATCAGGCGCCAATGATGAAGAAGAACTGCGCCGGTTGTTTTATGTAGCACTTACCCGGGCGGAACAGCATCTCTTTATTTCCTGGAGCCGTTTCAAGAATGATGGTAAGGAGCTGGAACCCTCGATGTTTATTGCCGAGATCCGGGATAAGCACGAATTACCCATTGAGAAAATAGTCATAGATGAAACCGTGGTCAGTGAGTTTGCGGCTTTGAGTTTTGCCGAAGCGGCCGCGCCGGAGATCGAAAAAATTGAAGAAGAATATATTAACCGCAACCTCGAAAAATTTGTGATGAATGTAACGGCACTTAATAATTACCTGAAGTGCCCGCTGGAATTTTATTTCAAAAACCTGATCCGGATTCCCTCCCCGAAAAATGAAGCCACGGAATTTGGTTCCGCCGTTCACCACGCGCTGGAGAAATTGTTCCGCAAAATGCAGGACAGCGGCAAGGACCAGTTTCCTTCCAAAGAAGATTTCATAGCCGATTTTGAATGGTATATGGTACGTCACCGGGAGAGTTTTACCAAAGAGCAGTTTGCCCGCCGCATGGAATATGGTCCGGATGTGCTCACTCATTATTACGACACCTATATCCATCGCTTTAACAAGATCGTCGCCATCGAACGAAATATCCGTAACGTGGTGGTGCAGGGAGTGCCGTTGAAAGGAAAGCTGGACAAACTGGAATTTGATGGAAAATCAGTGAATGTGGTGGATTACAAGACCGGTGATCCTGATAAAGCAATTCCGAAAACCAAGGGGCCTTCCGATAAACAGCCGGATGGAGGTGATTACTGGCGGCAGGCAGTGTTTTATAAAATACTGGTGGATAATTATGAGCAGAAAGAGTGGAAAGTGGTCAGTACCGAGTTTGATTTTATTGAGCCTGATAAAAAGAAAAACTATCGCCGTGAAAAGATCGAGATCGGTGCTTCAGATATTACCACGGTCACCCAGCAAATCAAAACCACCTGGCAAAAGATCCAGGACCGCGATTTTTATACCGGCTGCGGCAAGGAGGATTGCCATTGGTGCAATTTTGTGAAGACAAACAATATGGCCATCGCCCTGCACGACCTCGAAACGGAGGATGAGAATGAAGCCTGATCGCCTGCGGCGAAAGGGTTGGCCACGAATTGCCACGAAAGGGCATGAAAGAATACAGAAAGGCAAGCCACGGATAACACGGATATACACGGATTTATTTGCCTGCGGCAAATGGGGTTAGCCACGAATTGCCACGAACGAACACGAAAGAATACAAAAAGGCAGGCCACGGATAACACAGATCAACACGGATTTAATCTCCGATTAAGGACGATTTTTCCCGCAAAGAGTAGAAGATTGTCCGAATATTAAAAACGCTGCCCTAATCGGGAGTCTTAAAAAGCTTTACGGGATATTTTTGCCACTGGCAAAATCCTTCCCGTACTTCCCGTCTTCCCGGCAAAATTTTATCCCGCAGGGAATCAATCCGTGTATATCCGTGTGATCCGTGGCTGAATTCAATTGCCGCAGGCGATTCCTTTCGTGCCCTTTAGTGTGTTTTCGTGGCTAACCCTATTTGCCGCAGGCGATTCCTTTCGTGCCCTTTAGTGTGTTTTCGTGGCTAACCCTATTTGCCGCAGGCGAACCT
>CAUJFR010000381.1 GCA_963169885.1 Bacteroidota bacterium | reverse complement strand
CTGAAAACTGGTCTGGGTGAGTAATTTATTTTTTTCTTTATCCTGTACCGGTACTTTCTTTACTTCATATTTTTCACCCTTACCTATCAGGACTTCCTTGCCCTGGATCCGCCAGGCATATTCGCCAAACGGGATGTACTTTTCGGTGCCATCCAGGTAATATTCCTTGCCACCGAGCATTACCGTACTGATACAGTGATTATCCACTGCCAGGGACGGCAGGGTGTAATCATACGGAATATGCCGGGTACCGATCCAGGTCATGTAGGCTTCCAGTCCGGCCAGTTTCAGCATCTCCGTCATGAGGTTGGCCATGCCCTTACAATCCCCGTATTTAGATTTAAATACATCCTGGGCGGTGGCGGGAATAAATCCGGCCAGCCCGTCTTCAAAAGCGATATACCGGATATTATCCTGTACCCAGTAGAAAATGGATTTTACTTTATCCAGGTCATTCGTTTTTCCCTTGATCAGTTCGGTTACTTTGGTTTTTAATTCTTCTGGTTTATTGATACATTTTTTATAGAGATACTGATACCAGCCATAGAGGTCACCTACATCCCCGAATCCTTTCTCTTTTTTTCCTTCAAAATTGAACGATTTAACAACAAATACAAGGTGGGGGTATTGATAAGCCAGGCCAACTGACCGCCGCTCATTCTTCATCGCGATCAGATTCTGGATGCGGTAAGTGATAATGGTCTCTCCTTTTTCCTGGGTTTTTTGTTTGGTGATCTTGTGTCCCTCAAAATTAAATTCCCGGATATCAAGATCCAGCCATTCCGGAATCCGTACGCGGATAATTTTCTCTTTAGCCGGGAACCAGGTATGGAAATATTCGGACGTGAGGTATTTGCAGTCGAGGTATTTTTTCTCCGTTTCCACCCGGGCGATATCACCATAACCGGAAAATCCGATGTTGAAATACTTGACCCGGCTGTCATCGGAGAATAAATCACTGGAACTGGCAGAGCGGTCGATCGCATAGCCCACATTATAGTTTTTTTTGATCCCGAACATGCCCTTTCTTTTTTCCAGTTGTTTGAAGGACGTGATCCGGGTAAAGGAATTATAAAAATCAAAGTACTGAATACCGGCTCTTTCCCGCAGGGCCAGGAAATTTATCCCGGTGGACTGGGTGGCGGTAACGACAGGCAGCCGGTCCTCCGCGCGGGCCCGGTCGAAACTGAACTCGTCTTCCACCAGGGTAGCGGCCACCCGGTCATCGGGGAATACTTTTTTGAGCCGGTTGGCTTCAAAAAGGTCATCGTCATTCTGGGCAGGTGCTAACAGGGGCCAGGACAGGCATAATACCAGCAGGAGGCGGATGAATTTGTGCATAGGGAAAATTATAAGGGACAATATAAGAAAAATTACGGCTGATTTTCCTCAAAAAACAATCGAATTTAACTGATAAAAATCAGTAGGTGAAGCTTGCCCAACTTGTGTTAAATTCGCAGAATAACTAATACCCACATGGCAAGAAAACAGGAAGTTTTACAAGACGTGGTAATCAAGTTTGCCGGGGACAGCGGCGATGGTATGCAGCTGACCGGAAGCCAGTTTACCAATAACACTGCACTTTTAGGCATTGACCTGGCAACCTTTCCGGATTATCCGGCAGAGATCAGGGCGCCCCAGGGTACCCTGGCAGGGGTGAGCGGATTCCAGCTTCGATTCTCTTCTGACAAAGTATTTACACCCGGCGATGCCTGTGATGTATTGGTGGCCATGAATGCAGCCGCCTTAAAAGCAAATCTGAAAGCGCTGAAGAAAGGCGGTAAAATTATCGCCAATACTGATGGTTTTGATGCCAAGAACCTGCGGCTGGCTAACTATCCCGAAGGTATACATCCCCTGGAAGATGGCAGTCTCACCAACTATGAGCTGATCAAAATGGATGTTACCAAGATGACCCGGGAAGCATTAAAGGATGCAACCTTGGGTATGAAAGAAAAAGACCGGGCGAAGAATATGTTTGTTCTCGGTTTCCTGTACTGGATGTACAACCGGGATATGGAAAATACCATCGACTTTCTGAAAGATAAATTCGGCAAGAAACCGGAGATCCTTGACAGTAACGTGAAAGTGCTGCAGGCCGGTTATAACTACGGTGATACCACGGAAACCTTTACCACTACTTACTCCGTGGAGAAAGCCAAAATGGATGCCGGTAATTACCGTTCCATCATGGGTAACCAGGCAGTGGCCCTCGGACTGATTGCCGCTTCTGAAAAGAGCGGGTTGCCCATTTTCCTCGGAACTTACCCGATTACTCCCGCTTCGGATATCCTGCATGACCTCAGTAAGTATAAACAGTTTGGCGTACGTACCTACCAGGCCGAAGATGAAATTGCCGGTATTGCCTCCGCTATTGGTGCCAGCTACGGTGGTGCTTTAGGAGTGACCACTTCCAGTGGTCCCGGTATTGCCCTGAAAGGCGAAGCCATGGGACTGGCGATGATGCTGGAGATTCCCCTGTTGATTATTAATATTCAGCGAGGCGGACCTTCTACCGGATTGCCTACGAAAACAGAACAGAGTGACCTGATGCAGGCCTATTATGGTCGTAACGGGGAGTGCCCGATGCCGATCATTTCTGCATCTACGCCCGCCGATTGTTTTGATTCAGTTTATGAAGCGGTACGAATTGCCGTACAGCATATGACACCGGTTATTTTCCTGAGTGACGGATATATTGCCAATGGTGCCGAACCCTGGAAATATCCGACCAGTGCCGACTTGGCACCGATCCCGGTTACGTTCAAAAAGGAACTGGCTGATGGCGAAGAAAAATATAAGCCCTATGCGCGGGATGAAAAACTTGCACGCCCCTGGGCCGTACCCGGTACAGCCGGACTGGAGCACCGGATTGGTGGTTTGGAAAAACAAAACATTACCGGTAACGTAAACTATGAGCCGGAGAATCACCAGCTGATGGTGAACCTGCGCCAGGAAAAAGTAGATAAGATCGCCAATTATATACCTGATCAGACGCTGGACAGTGGACCCGAAAAAGGAAAGATCCTGGTACTCGGATGGGGTTCCACATATGGAGCGATAAAATCCGCGGTAGCCGAATTACAGGCACAGGGACAGGCAGTGAGTCATGCGCATCTGCGTTATATCCGTCCGTTCCCCAAAAATCTCGGATCGATCCTGAAGAATTTCGACCAGGTACTGATTCCGGAGATTAACAATGGACAGCTGATCAAGATCATTCGTGACGAATTTCTGGTGGATGCAAAGGGATATAATAAGATTATGGGTGTGCCCATTACCAAGACGGAACTGGTGATGAAGCTGGAGGAAATGCTCAAGTAAAAGCGAGAAGCCAGAAGCAAGAAGCGAGAAGGGTGGCCGTTTAAAGAACGGGTCATTCTTCCCGCTTTTTTTTTATTGCCTGCGGCAATAAAGGTTGGCCACGAATTGACACGAAAGAACACAAAAATTCAAGGCCACGGATAACACATATACTCACGGATCCAGAATATCTATCTAAGGAGGGGCTGTTGACTACTAACTACCGACTACTAACTACCGACTAGTTTAACCTGGTGCATACACTTCCGTTGCCTGCGGAATAGCTACAGCTACGGCGAAAGCGACCATGGCGATGATGATGCCGAACATGAAGACATTATAGGCGATGCGCAGCCACCTGTATTTTTTGGCGAGTACCACACCCAGGAAGTAATTGTCTTTGACAAGGCTGCTGTATAAATAATTTTTATCCGCCAGCAATTCCTGCATGGCCCAGTCATAATCCGGGAGGCTCATTTTATAAAAGTTTCCGAAGAAGAGCAGGTTGGTCTTTTTATTCTGGATATCCTCAGGCGTGAAAGTGCCTTCGGTAACATGCGGACGGGTCGCTAAGATGGAGAATACAATGGCGGATACACAAACCGTCACCAGGATAATTACCGGAATCTGCAGGTAACTGTTGCTCTCCAGTTTGGTGGAGAGGGTGGAAATGACGATCGTAAGAATGATGGAATTAACGGAGATCAGGATATTCGCTTTGGAATCGGCCATCTGGCTCAGGTTCGACTGATTCTGGGCCATTATACGAAATACCGTACTGATACCCCGCTCAGTCTGGTTTTCCTTCATCCGCTTCAG
>CAUJFR010000380.1 GCA_963169885.1 Bacteroidota bacterium | reverse complement strand
CAATACTTGAACCCCTGCTCATACTGATCACTCCTTATGCCCCGCATATTGCGGCTGAACTCTGGAGCCTGCTTGGACAAAGCACTAATGTGATTGAAGCCCCTTATCCGGTCTTCGATTCCAAGCATGTGGTGGAAAGCAGCAAGGAATACCCGATTTCCATCAATGGTAAACTGCGCACCACCCTGGATATCTCCCTCGCTGCCGCCCAGTCCGATGTGGAAGCCCTGGTACTGGCCAATGAAGTCGTACAAAAATGGCTGGAAGGAAAAGCGCCGAAGAAGATCATTTTTGTAAAAGGGAAGATGGTCAACATCGTCATCTAAGTACGAGGTACGAAGTTAGAAGTACGAGGGGGCATTGCCGGAACTTTAATTGAAACCTTGAACTATAGCTGTAGGAGAGCAAAAAGTACGAAGTTAGAAGTACGAAGTACGAGGGTTACTTCCGTACTTCGTATTTCGTACCTCGTACTTTTCTTCTCTAACAGCAATTGCCCATGGCTTTAACCATATGCCCGGCAATGCCCTTTCGTACCTCGTACCTCGTACTTTGTATTTAGTGAAGGCTCCAGATCGTGATCGCAATTACCATCTTCTTCAATACCCCGAATACCAGGAAGAAAAAGATCTTGCTGCAGAAATAGGAGGCCAGCAGGTTTTTCCACCATGATGTATTGAATAAACGACGGAATGCGATATAGAGCCAGGGGATCCAGAACAGCAGGTGCATGAATTCAAATTCACTCCCGAAAATAAAAGAGGATACCGGGCTGGTGTAGTCATTATAGAAGATAAAGTAAAAAGGCTTCATCATCCAACCCCCGAAATTTTCATTGATATAGATCGGTCCCACATTGATCAGCGCATGCAGGGAATAAAAGCAGAGATTATACACCATAAAATGCGTGGCCAGGGTAAGGGCTGCCCCATAGTACTTCAGTTTCCGGCGAAAGAACAGGTAAAATACCAGGGCAATCAGCGGCAGCAGCAGGAAGATCAGGGTCTTGCCAAAGGTTTTTACATTGGCGGTGAAGGAAGCCCGGGTCAGCTTACGGGCTTCTTCAAGAGCAATCATGCTTATTTGATTGGCGGGCAGGAGTATACTGTCTTTACGCCAGGGGCCATAAACGGCCACGTTGCCATTGCTGTCTTTCCGTTGGTTGTAGTTTTCCATAAGCGCTGTATAAGCGTCCCGTTGCTTATGGGTATAGGCACTGTCAATGGCACTGACCATTTTTGTATCGGCTTTCTCTGTCCAGCGGAACGCCGGGTAATCTGACAGATAATAATAATGATGATCGCCGGGATTCGGGATATAATCAGTCACGCCTACCTTACTGACCACCAGGTAAAAGATCAGGTTGACCACCAGGTAGAGTTGTACTGCATTGGCATACGGAATGCGTACGCCCCGTAGGTTTTCTTTGGTTACAAACCCGGGCTTTATAAAATTGAGCCAGATTGTTTTCAGGACTTTGTTTTCAAAATGGTAGAAAAAGTCAATCACTTCATGGAAAAAGTGCCCGGCACTGAGATGGTGTTCATGAAAAACTTTTTCGCCGCATTGGTTGCAGACTTTTCCTTCAAATTGATGTCCGCAGTTTTTACAGGTATGGGTACCTCCCTTTTGTTTTATTGACATAATGGTCCGGTCTCGGCGATTGGTTAAATGTTCGCGGTGAAAATATCAAATTGTACAACGACAACTGCATTCAGTGGTTTTTTTTTGAACAGAAATCTTAGTGAGAAATATTTCAACCAAAAACCGCTTTCCCTGTTATTAATAATATGGCAAAAGCATCTACCGAACTGATACAGGCATTCCGGGAAACCGCCCGCCGCTTGCGGGATGGATCCGCCTATTCATGGGGTCATCACGGGGCCTGCAATTGTGGTAACCTGCTGCAGGTGCTCACCCCGCTCAATGAAATGGAAATTCTGACTTATGCGCATACGGGTACGGGTGAATGGACTGAATTGGCGGTGGAATATTGTCCCAGAAGCGGGGCACCCGTAGATCTGTTGATTTCAAAACTCGAACAGGCCGGATTGACGCCTACCGATATTCATCATATTGAGTATTTATCGGACCGGGCAGTCCTGGAACAATTACCCGGTGGATTCCGCTGGCTGAAACGGAATGTCAGGGAAGACGTTATCCTTTATTTTGAAGCCTATGCCTGCTTGCTGGAAATGCAATTGCAGATGGCCCACTATACCGAGCAACTGATTCAAGAAGCTCTGATCGGGGAAAAACAGGATAGGAAAGTGGAAACAGTGAGTTAGGCAGCGTGTACCAGACCAGTTTTTTCTGACAACCGGTGAAGAACTCACCGGTTTTTTGCGTCCGGACCTCTAAGGACTTTTCTTAACCAGCCGGATCATAGCACTGCTGCCTTCTGTACTGGCCAGGTAGGCATCCTGTTTAACACCGTTTACAATGGCCACCATATATGACGTATTCGGTGGAATAGATCCCATGTTTTCTGCTACCATTACCAGCTCATTATCTTGCGCTAAGTCACTGACTGCCAGTTTTATAGTCCAAGCACCAGCCGCCAGCCTGATATGCTGATACAGGAGGTTATTATTCAGGAAAAGGGAGATGGAATCGCCATCTATTTCCGCGTTATCATAAAAACGGAGTTCGACAGAGTCGCCGGCTACCGGTATTTCTTTAATAAATACTTTTTGGCGGCTGCTGAATTTTTCTTCAATAGTGGGTAATTCAACAGGTACGGGTTCAGGTTTGGACTGAACAATAACCGGC
>CAUJFR010000379.1 GCA_963169885.1 Bacteroidota bacterium | reverse complement strand
CCCCCTGTAATTGACGGGCGGAAAGGCCTTCTATATTCTTAATCTTCATTATATCCAGCACTGAAGGTCCGGGAACAGACATAAAGCAACGCTTCCGCGTTTACTTTATGTCGCTCCGGCATTCCTTCGGATTACTTACTAATCAGTTTCGCAAAGAAGTTAACGGTTCGAACGAGCTGGCTTACATAGCTCATTTCGTTATCGTACCAGCTAACGGTGTTCACCAGTTGTTTGTCACACACAGACATTACTTTGGTCTGGGTGGCATCAAACAGGGAACCGAAACTCGTGCCGATGATATCACTGCTCACGATTTCATCTTCGGTATAACCGAATGATTCGTTGGCGGCGGCTTTCATGGCAGCATTAATTTCTTCAGTGGTGACTGATTTATTTAAGATAGTGGTCAGTTCAGTCAGTGTACCGGAGATCGACTGAACACGCTGAGCAGCGCCATCCAGTTTACCTATCAGATCGGGCAGTACCAGTCCGATCGCTTTAGCAGCTCCGGTTGAGTTCGGAACGATGTTCGCAGCTGCGGCACGGGCACGGCGCAGGTCACCTTTGGCATGCGGGGCATCCAGGGTGTTCTGGTCGTTGGTGTAGGCGTGAATAGTAGTCATGAAACCGGCGGCGATGCCATATTTTTCATGCAGCACTTTCGCCATTGGCGCAAGACAGTTTGTAGTACAGGAAGCACAGGAAATGATGGTTTCGCTGCCATCCAGGATTTCGTGGTTTACGTTGAAAACAACGGTTTTCAGTTCACCGGTAGCGGGGGCAGAAATCACCACGCGTTTAGCACCGGCGGTCAGGTGAGCACCGGCTTTAACTGCATCGGTAAAGAAACCGGTACATTCAAGAACTACATCCACATCATGTGATCCCCAGGGAATCTGGGAAGGATCTTTCTGCGCGTAAATTTTCAGTACATCTCCGTTTACTGTGATGTTGTCTTCGCCAGCTTTCACATCGGCGTCAAAACGGCCTTGTGCGCTGTCGTATTTCAGGAGGTGGGCAAGCACTTTGGGACTGGTCAGATCGTTGATCGCAACTACATCAATACCTTCCATGTTATAAATCTGGCGGTAAGCCAGGCGACCGATGCGGCCAAATCCATTGATAGCAACTTTAATTGTGCTCATAGTGCGTGAGAATTTTAAGGTTATAAATTTTCGGCCTGGGGCCGCCGGTGCCGGGCTTTCGCTTCACTCAAGCTGACAATCTATAAAAGAAGACTGTCGTACTCAGGTAACACCGTTTTTTTATTAGCGGGGCGAAGTTACACCAATAGGCGGGAAAAGGGGGGCAAAAAGGAGGTTGATTTTGACCCGGTGAGAACCTGATTGAAATTTGTGGAAAACCGGGCCAAAAACATTTGGCAGGAAATCCGAATCGGCCTATCTTTGCCGTCCTGAAAAACAGAAAGGAAGTGTTAAAACATTGAAATTCTGTTTGTAAGGAAAACCTCCGGTAAGAATCTGATGAGAATGTCCTTTTCTCATCGCCCTCGAGGCAAAGAAACTTACCAAAGAAAGCTCGGGGCCTTCGGCCTCCGTAGCTTTAGCGAAGGAGGCCCGTTCGTCTAAGGGTTAGGACACCACCCTTTCACGGTGGTGATACGAGTTCGAATCTCGTACGGGCTACAAGGCCTCTCAGCGAAAGCTGGGAGGCTTTTTTGTTTGGAGGCAAACGGAGCTTGCTCCAGTTTGCAGACAAACAAAAAAGCCGTCAGACGCGACAGCGGCTGTGGAGGCCTTGGGTAAATCAAATGCGAAAGAGATCATGAAATAATCTCGTACGAATACAAAATTATCCCGCAAAGGACACAAAGAAATGGGAGTCTTTTTTTATGAGAATACAAAAGTTCAGGGTTGCAGAAAAAGCCCCCCTTCTCGCTTCTTGCTTCTTACCTCTTGCTTATTTAAATTAACCGCAGAGAACGCGGAGAACGCAGAGAAATACAAATATGAATGGCTGCCACCATTCTTGCTTCAAGCTTCTAGCCTCTCGCTAAGCTCTTCTTATTGCTTACACAATAATCTTCATATATACTTAGTTATTCAATATATAACATTAGCATGCTTACCTATCCGATTCAACTGTTGCTTTTCTCCTGGCTGTTTCTATTTCCTGTAAAAGAGACGGGAAAAGTGATTGCGATTAAAGATGGTGATACCATCGAAGTACTCCTGAATGGTAAAGTTCAGCGGGTCCGTTTTGGCCATATCGATTGTCCGGAAAAAAACCAGCCCTATGGAACAAAAGCCAAAGGATTCACATCGGAAAAATGTTTTGGGAAAATGATCACGCTCTTGCATAGCGGTCAATATGACCGGAACAAGCGCTTGATTGCAGAAGTGATCATTCCTAATGGAGATACCCTGAATCGCGAACTGGTAAAAGCCGGACTGGCCTGGCATTATAAGAAGTACTCGGCTGATTCAACATATAGTCTGCTGGAGAACCGAGCCCGGATGGCGAAAAAGGGTTTGTGGGCGGAGAAGGAGCCGGTGGCACCGTGGTTGTGGAGAAAGAGGTAGTTAGTAGTTAGTAGTTAGTAGTTAGTAGTTAGAAGTTAGAAGTTAGTAGTCAACAGCCCATTCTAAGAATGTTGTTCTTAATCTGCCAGACTTCTTTCTCCCCAATACCTATTTCCTATTTCCTATTTCCCAATTCCCATTTCCTATTTCCCAATTCCAAATCCCTAGTTCCCCTGCAACAACTTCGTTCCTTTTAACTGCACATCGCCGGATCCTTTTACGTTGATCATATTTCCTTTGATCTCAACATCGCCATTCTTTCTGAGAATGATCATCGCGCTGCCAACTTTAAAAATAATCTGGTCGCCGGCTTCGAAGGTCAGTTCCTTGCCCACTTTGATAAAGTAACGGCTGCTGACAGTTCCGGAAAAATCCTTGCCTACAGTCATCACCCGGTTTTGTCCATTTGTTTCAGAAAAGTCTCTGGTGACATTTAAGGTTCGATGCTGACCAATCGTTTCAAAGAGGTCCCTTCCGATATTCACTGACCGGTTATTTCCAATGCTTTCTGAATAATCTCTCCCGATGGTAAGCGCCTTGTTAGTTCCGATGGTTTCAGATAAATTCACGCCAATCGTAATATTGGCCGTATTGGCCGCGGTGAAAGTAAAATTCCGGCCTGTTTGAATGACCATGTCCGCTCCGGTTGTAATTGAATAATTACCCCCCACTACATCCTGACGATTGGCCTGAGTTGTAATTTCCACGTTATTACCTTGTACTTCTACCACTGACTTAAGCGCTGCCAGTTCTGCTTTCAGTTGTGCCAGTTGCCGGCTCATTTCTGTCAGTTGTTTCTGCAGTTCCTGAACCGTCTGTGCAGAAAGAGAAGTAAGCGATAGAATGAATATTAAAGTGCAAACAAATTTGATAACCGATTTCATGATGAAGGTATTTTTGATTGAATGTACATAATAATTCAACAGTCGGGAGCCCACTCCCCATTCCCCATTCACCACTCACCACTCACCCATTTATATCCGAAGTAACCCCGCCTTCCACAATCCATTAACCGGCTTATTATCCCAGAACAATTCAAAATCTTCGTGGCCGGCTTTTTCATAATCGGCCATTACTTCTTTCAAGGTCATTATTTTGGGATTAGCTATCTGTAGTTGTGGAAGGAGCTGCAGTAGCCAGGTTCCTTTATCCGGATCTACATTGATGGTATGCGTGCCTTTTAGCGTCTGGAAACTGAGCGACATCACTTCCCATTTAGCGCCCTTTTTGGATTTCTGGATAATTTCAGAAGTGGGTTGTTTACCGGTAAATAGTATACGACTATTGGGATTACTATTCAGTTCAGGTTCTTCAATAGCCTTCTTAATAAAATCAGGGGCGATGCTGGTTCTGGGCACTTTGAAATCAAACCAT
>CAUJFR010000378.1 GCA_963169885.1 Bacteroidota bacterium | reverse complement strand
GCCACCACGGTACTCATGATACCAAAACCGGTACCACCTATGGCCCCGGCATCCGGTCCGAAAACAGTCTTACTGAAATTGGGTTCATCCCATGCTTCATTGATATAATCCCAGTAATGTTCCGCCAATACAGTATTGCTCCTTTCCAAGGCCAGTCCGCTGTACGGATGGGCTCCATGCCAGAAAAAACGGAAGGTTTGCTTCTGTACCAGCTCCAGCAACTGTTCATCATTCAGATTTTTAATAATGCCGGAGGGTGCAATACTGTCCGGACCATCCCCGTATTTCCCCTTGGTGAGTGACAGGGCCGTCTTCCCCTGTGAAAAGCAGGAGGCTGCGATCAGTAATACACTGCAAATGGTAATCAATCGTTTTTTAATCATAACGGTGTTTTATCGTATCAATGTAGTGGTTCCTTTTAAAAAAACTTTTTTCCCATTCACTTCAGTATACTCCAGTGTCCATACATAGACCCCGGTCGTCTGCTCCACCCCGCCTACTCGACCGTCCCATTTCCGGCTCCAGTCACGGCTTTCAAATACCACTTGGCCTCTGCGGTCAAATACACGGAAGTGCAGGTCGGTTACTTTAAATGCATTCAGCGGATAGAGATAATCATTCCGTCCGTCATTATTGGGAGTGAAGCCCGTGGGTACCGCGATATAGCAATTGTCTTCTACCTGTATCAGCTGATACGCTGTATCGGTACAGCCGGCTGTATCCGCAACAGCCAGCCGGGACATATACATGAATTGATTACCCGCTATGTTGTAATACTGGGTAGCGGGTTTTTGTTCCGTTGAACTGATCCCATTTCCGAAATCCCAGTGCCAGGTTTTCAAATGGCCCTGGCTCCTTTCTTTGAACAGCAATGAATCATACACCCTGCAGAGATAAGGCGAAAAATCCATGATGGCTTTTACCGGCACATTATTCCGGATGATCACCTGCACCGAAGCGGTATCTGAACAACCGGATGTATCAGTGACTTTCACGGTATACCGTCCGTTCTTCGCCGGTTTTATAAGTGGGTGTTGCAGGGCGCTGCCGGTAACTCCGTCACCGGTCCATGCATAACTGATACCGGGACTGGCATGCAGGGAAACTGTGTTTCCTATACAAATTGCCGTATCCGGCCAGGCGCGAACATCTGTACCGATGATTTTCACCCGGATAGAATCCATAGTTATGCAACCACCCCAGCTGGATACAGCTATATAATACACACCACTGTCTGCAAGTGTGCTGTAATAAATTGAAGGGGTGGGTACATTATCATAAAAACCATTGGGGCCGTTCCATTCATAACTGGCTGCTCCATCTGCTTTAAATAACAAGGGCAGTCCCGAGCAAACCGGCGAATTACTGCTGATGGTATAACCGGCAGGTGGTCCCTGAATTTCCACCCGGAGTTTATTGGATACCACCCGGCAGGCCGGATTGGTAATCATACTCAGATCTGCACCACTCAGCCTGTAATAAAAAGTATCCGGCAGTGTATAGGTTTGTGTGAGTAACGGGCTGGTGGCACCGGGAATATCGGTCCAGGTGGCGCCGGAATCCATACTTATTTGCCACTGCAAGGCAGGATTATTGTAATATGGCTCCATGGTACCGCTGAATGTAATTGTGGGATGCTGCTGATAGCAGGCCGCTTTCACTGTATTATTCGGTTCGCCGGGAAACTGAATATTCATAGCGGCCCCTTTTGGACGAAGCCGGATATCATCAATAGCAAAATCCTCCGCACAATCATAATATGTCGTCAACAGGTCAATCCGTAAGACCAACCTGCCTGTAATGGCCGGCATATTGAGCCAGATACCGAATTCGCCAAACTTATAGCCCATAAACGGATTGGCAAAAGAGATCCCGTTTCGTATAGTGTCTGTCACCAGGATCTGACCGGCTTCGGTTTCCAGTGAAAATGCAAGCCGTGGAAAGAAATGGGAGCCCGGACAGGTAACGGGTCTGTCTACATTTATAATGGCCGCTGAAAAAAAATAATCAATTCCCGGACAAAGGGATTGCTGTACCGTATCCATATACAACAGGCGCGAACCGGTTGCCACGGTATTGTTCACCAGCATCAGGTTGCCTTCAGCATGGGTCATATCATAGGTGCTGTTCTGATCATTTGATAGCGGAATCCATTCATCATTGAAGCAACTGCCTGCAGGTACCCGTTTGATAATAGAATAATATCCGGGAGGCGGGCAAAGGGTGGTACTGCGCTGAAGGGAGGTGCGACCCTGGGGCAAGGCCGGCCCGATAACTGCCTCTCCTTTGGGAGAAATCCCGAAATGCTGCCAGTATACCGGTGCACCAAAACCCTGCTGACCTCTTGCAGCAGTGCCAACAAACAGCAGGTGTAAAAATATTAATATCGTTTTCCTGGCCGTATACATTCAATACCCCGGGGCTTGTTTCAATGTGAGGCGGGACTGGTAAACCCGAGTCGCTTTATTCCGGTTTGAATTTCCGGGCAGCTCATAAAGAGATTCCACAACAGTCCGCTCCGGTAATTTTCTATCATTACAATAATGGGGCCCTGGTCAATCGCCAGGTGAGAAGAGGCTACCCAGTTTTTTGATTCGTTGAAAGCATCCACAAAACCATACTCACTCCAGATTTTATCACCGAGATCAGTATAAAAATGACGTAATGCCTGCATCGAATATACGGGTGTGTAAGGGAATGCGCTCAGCGCGGCTGTTGGGGAAATGGTGCCAAGGTCCTCGGTGGGGGAATGCGCGGCATATCCATTATAGGTATCACTAGCCGTTAAGCCCCAGCAGTTTTCACCATAGCCTTTAAATTTATTTGGATTACGTACACAATGTTCCCGGTTGATCAGGGTATGGTTCAGGTTTTGTTCCCAGTAATCAGCGTACCGGTCTTTTAATCCTCGCGGATCAAGGCCCAGGAAAGAATACTGTGAGAAAAACAATGGGCCCCCATAATCAAATCCAAGCGGGAGTTTGATATCATAAAATGATTTCCCGTTTTTGAAGAAATTACTCTCCGCCCAGCCCCGGTGATACACGGCCGGGGATACACTGTATTTTTCATTGGGAGATGAAGCCGCGAGAACATACATGATCAGGCATTCGTTGAATCCCCGTACAGGAAAATTCATGGCCCATCCGTTATTCGGACTCCAGTGCCAATACAATACTTCCTGTCCGCCATTGGTAAACCAGTTCCATTCAATATCCGGCCACATCCAGGATATCCGGTTACGCAATTCTGTTTCAGTGGCATTGGTGCCAGTAAAATACTGACGGGCACATAACAATCCCTGAAATAAGTAAGAAGTTTCCACCAGGTCAGCCCCGTCATCTTTTCGGCTGAACGGGATTGTTTTGCCGGTGGCGCCATTTAACCAATGTGGAAAGGCTCCGTGATAGCTATCTGCTTTCAGTAAAAAATTAATTAGTTTAAGGAGGAATTTTGCCGCTGTATCGCGGCTGATCCATTTTCTTTCAGTGGCTACGATTACGCTCATAACCCCAAAACCTGTTCCGCCGGTGGTTACCGTTTCCTCACCATAGCCATAACTTTCATTACTTCTTTCCCTGGCCATCCCGGAGACCGGATGAGCAAAATCCCAGAAATAACGAAATGTCTGTTTTTGGACCAGGTCAAGCAGCGCACTGTCCGTTAAGTTTTTGGGTCGGCCTGCCGGATTGAATAGCGGGTCAGTCTTTTGTCCCTGAGCCGGCAAAAGTAACAAGGCCATAACCCCGGTAAGAAGTTGTCTCTTTATTCGCATAAGATGTTCTTGATTCAGGAATAGATCTTCACAGGTATGGCGCACTAAAACCAAGGGATAACATCCCGGTTTTTACTTCCGGACAACTGGTAAACAGGTTCCACAACAAACCGCTGCGGTGATTTTCAAGCATGATGATAACAGGCCCCTGGTCAATTGCCAGAAAAGAAGTGGCAAACCAGGTATCCCTTAATGAAAAGGCATCCACGAAACCATACTCTTTCCATATTTTATCACCGAGTACATAATAAAAGAATTTCAAAGCGGCCATAGACTGGTCCGGTGTATACGGAAAAGACGCCAGGGCGGCTGTAGGCGCAATCACCCCCCTGTCGTTGGTGGGTGAACTGGCCGTATAGCCATTAGGTATGTCACTGGCCGTAAGTCCCCACACTGAATCACTGTACCCAACGCCGGCAGCCTGGTTACGGCGGCAATATTCATAATTGATCAGCGTATGGTTGCGTGTATGGGTTGCATAATTAGCCCAGCTATCGGTCAGCCCGTTAGGGTTGATGCCAAGGAACGAGTATTGTGCCAGGAAAAGAGGACCTCCCTGGGCCGGCCCCAGCGGTAATGTATATCCGTAATATGAATTCCCGTTCACAAACCCTGCACCGCCATTAGCCGCCCAGCCATTGGTATATACTACTGCCGGTATTCCATGTGTGGTGGACGAAGCCGCTAATACATAGGTAATCAGGCATTCGTTCCAGCCACGGATTTGCATGTTCATCGCCCAGCCTTTATCGGGACTGTAATGCCAGAACAGCGTATTCTGTCCCCCGTTGCGGAACCAGTCCCATTCCACATTATTATACAGGGTATTGATATCAGATCGCAGGGTGGCTTCAGCTGCATCCACCCCGTTGAAATACTGGCGGGCGGTCAATAAACCCATCATGAGGTAGGATGTTTCCACGAGGTCAGCCCCGTTATCATTACTGCTGAATGGAATAATCGCGCCGGTGTTTCCATTCAACCAATGGGGGAATGCCCCTTTTACTTTAACAGCTGTGTTTTTCAGAAAAGAAACCATCGTTTGCAGACGGGCCAGTCCCTGTGCCCGGGTAATGAACCCGCGGTTGATTCCGGTTACAATGGCCATGACCCCGAAGCCTGAACCACCGGAGGTAACCAGGTCACCAGAAGTATTACGTTCACGAGACAGTCCGCTCACCGGGTGCGCAAAATCCCAGAAGTATTTAAACGTGGTTTGTTGAATTTTATCAAGCAGTTCATTATCCGTCAGTAAAGGAAATTTCCTGGAGGAATCAATCTGTGTAACAAGCACTTTATCAATGCTGCCGGAAAGGGATCCCCCTGCTGCAGATTTAACAGAATTGGTCAGCTTAAACTGGTATTTCGTAATACCAGCCAGCGTCGAATTGGGTTGTATCAGTAGTACGGAATCGCCTTGTTGATAGGAAAGTGTATTGGGAACTGTAATTCCGGCAGGATCCGTGAAAGAGATGGCACCCGCTACGGTTGTCCGCATCAACGGGGCGGAAAATACAATTTTCAGCACTGGTTGACGGGATGCTCCATAATGAAGGTCATCAAATGTCCGGCTGTCCACCCAGTTGCTGCGTATCGTTAATGCAGCGGGTGGGGTGGGTGGCGGAGGAGGTGAATTCTTATCTCCGCAACTCATCAGTAAAACAAGTACTATAAATACAGGCAAGGAGCTCTTCATGATCGGATCCCGGGTTATTTGATGATATACGTATTTATTGAATGAGCCTTTACCTGCGCTTCAGCTGCTTTCCCATTGATCCAGAGAAATACCGGCGAAGTATTGTTTCCCTGGTTCATGACAATCACCACAACCGTTCCGTCCGGATTAAGGAAGGCGGTGGACAATAACTGGCTGCGGCTGGGACTGCTGATAATGCGTTTGGCGCCCGGTTGAATGAATTTGGAAAAGTGTCCGATATAATAATAGGCATTGGTATAAATAAGCTGACCTGTGCGGGTATCCCCGTGAACAGGGGCAAAACAGAAATTCTGCACATGGTTGGGACCTCCGGTTTCATCCAACAGGATATTCCAGTCCGTAAACCCGACCATCCCATTATTGAAGTCATTAATCATACTGCGTCCATACTCTTCCCCTAATACCCAGGCATTGTAACGGGCTGCATTGAAACTCTCCGCACAACCTTCCGTAAACATGATATTCTTATCAGGGTATGCTTCATGCACCCTGCGCAGGTTATCATACATCGGCTGACCGCCACTCCAGTCCTCATACCAGTGAAACCCAATTCCCCAGGCATATTTAGCCGCTTCAGGATCATCAAAATAAGTGCGGGCCCGCTGATAAATGAGATCACGGTTATGGTCCCATACAATGATTTTCTTATCCTGCAGCCCTTCTTTATGCATGGTAGGCCCCAGGTGATTTTTCAGAAAATCCCTTTCTTCTTCTGCTGTATAAATACAACTTTCCCAGCGTTGTGTGGCCATGGGTTCATTCTGTACGGAGATACCCCACATCGGTATTCCCTCCTTCTCATACTCTTTGATAAACTTTGTATAATACATGGCCCAGCTGTCGTAAAATTCAGGTTTCAGTTTACCGCCATGCAGCATATCATTGTTGCTCTTCATCCAGGAGGGTGGGCTCCAGGGACTGGCAAATAAATTCAGTTTGCCACCGGCTGCTTTCATCGCTTCTTTTATAAAGGGGATCTTATACTTCCGGTCATGCTCAATATTGAACGACTTCAGCTCTTTGTCCCCGTCCTGAACATAGGTGTACATATCACTGCTGAAATCGCAGCTATTGATATTGGTTCTGGCTACGGTATAGCCGATACCGGTTTCTTTATCAAAATAGGCTTTCAGGAATTCCGCCTGTTTGTCTTTCGGCAGTTTATAAAAAGTTTCTGCAGAGGCGTCAGTCATGGCCGCACCGGTTCCAAAATAGGTCTGGAAGGTTTTTTGCGGATCCACAAAAACGATGACCTCATTTTCAAATGGCTGCGCCTTTTCTTTAAAAGTGAGGGTATCCGTAAGGGATAAACGCAGATCAGAACTGTCTGCCGTGGTCCAGCTGATTACTTTTTTCCCTTCAGTTGAGAAAGAGGTGCCGGAAACCGGTGCATTTTCTTTACTGTCAGGCTTATTATTACAGGAAAAGACCAGTACGGCAAACAGGAGAAGTGAGGAATATTTTAACATGACTTATGATTTAATATATTACCAGATATATGTTGCTACAGCATTTCCGGGGATGCTAACCACCGCCCATTTGCCTTTATATTTCAGATTTACGTTTACAGCTGCCCCGTTTTCATTCACCACCAGCATCACTTTTTTCCCGTCAGGCCTGATAAAAACCACATTGGAAACCGTTGAACCCGTTGAGCTTTCTATACGAACGGATCCGGGTGTAACAAACTTAGAAGCGTGGGCCACTATATAATAACTCACATTTTTACTTGCCACAGAACCGCTGATAGTTACAGCACCCTTGCACTCAGAACAACCACCTGGAGTATGTGGCTGGTAATTGGGGTCACTGGCCAGGTTCCATTCAAGTGCCACTTTGCTCCAGTTGCGCATCGAACCAATGATCACATTTTTCATATGCCACTTCAGGTCGCCGTCAAAACTGCCGTTAGCACCGGTCCATTGTTCTGTAAAATAAAGGTTCTTATCGGGGTGAGCAGCGTGCACGCCTGACATCGCCCCGATTTCTCCTTCATATAAGTGAAATGCACTCCCATCTACAAAGGCTTTGGCTGCAGGATCATCCATTATCGTGATCGGGTAGTTCGGATTATTACAGTTATGATCCCATACCACAATTTTTGTTGTAATCCCCGCATTCCGGAAAGCCGGACCAAGGTGATTCTTTACAAACTCCCCCTGCTGTAAGGCAGACATCACCATACTGGGGTTATTGCCTCCATGTTGAGGCTCATTCTGTACGGTGATGGCATGCAGGTTTATTCCTTTTGCAGCCATTGCCTGGATATATTTCACAAAATACTGAGCATATACACTGTAATACTCCGGCTTCAGGCTGCCACCAATGCTGCTGCCATTATCTTTCATCCAGACAGGTGCACTCCAGGGAGAGCCCATGATCTTCAGATTCGGGTTGATAGCCAGGATCTTTTTTAAGACCGGAATCAGATCCACTGTGTCTTTAGACAAACTGAAGTTTGACAAGGAGAGGTCTGTCTGACCAGCTGCAAGGTCGTCATAACTAAACACAGCTGCATCCAGATCGGAGGCCCCGATACTGATGCGGATATAACTTACACCGATGCTGCTCTCCCCGGCACCAAAAAATTCGTTCAGCAGTGAATTCTTAGATGCCTCATCCATTTTATTGATCAGGAAAGCACTACCCCCTGTAAGCGAATAGCCAAACCCATCTACCGTCTGAAAAGTTTTTGTGCTGTCGATTTCGATGATGGAATTATTATTAGCATCAGTGCTAAAAACGAATGAAGTGGATTGCTTTTGCAGGGTGGCGGTCTGGTCAGACCTGGTTATCCAGTATTCCGCGTTCACCGTTTCACTGTTGTTGTTATTTCCCCCTGCGTTATTCTTGGAGCAATTAGACGACATTGATACCACCCCTGCCAGGAGGAATAAAGAAAGGCTCATTCTGGTTTTCATGATGTAGATGTATTGAAGTAAAGTTGTCTAGTTTTTCTTTAAAAATACAAGGGGGCCATTATTACGGGCTATCACCAAAAGTGAGTCGCCGGTCCCGGTACGCACCCAGTCAATATCCCTTGCTTCCCCCTTAAAATTGTTCATAATATTATGCGCACCGGCTGCAGTCCCATCCTTTGCAAAACTGAACTGCAGGGGCTGCATGGCATCATAACGGCCCTCATAAGGTATCACCCCGTAGTAGTTTCCTGCGGCAAGAATACGGACACCCTCCTTGCCTGATGCCAGGTTCATACACATTAATGGTGCTGTTTGTGCAGCATCTGCCATATCAGAACGGGTAAAATCTCCTTTCCCGTTATTGATAAAACAGGAAGAGGACAAGGTTTCCGCCTGAAGTGTTGTGTAATCTTTAAAAAGATCGTAAAACATATACTGAACAGTTTTGCCGGCCACATCACTGTAATTCAAATAGGCCTTTTTTAACACCGGGAGGGATCGCTCCAGCTCATCTTTTGCCAGGAAGGTATACTCCTTTTTATCAATAGTATAACACAGAATCTGCTCCACTGTCCCGTTATTATCAAAATCCTTCATAAATAGTTTCAGGGGGCCGTTCTTACCGGCCCGGAATTTTGAATTATGCCCCCAGTTACCGGCCAGCAGATCCGTGTACCCATCGCCGTTTACATCTGCGGCAAATAAACTTTGCCAGAGACCGGTGGAACCCGGGATCGCGGTTTCGGTAAATACCCCTTTTTTATTAATAAATATTTTAAGGGGCATCCATTCACCGGTTATCACCAGATCGGGCCAGCTGTCTTTGTTAACATCTGCAAAAACAGCAGCTGTCACCATTCCGGCTTTCTGCAGGAATATAGTATTCCGTTCAGCCATGTCAAATGTGGCATCTCCCCGGTTTAGATATAAATAGGAGTTTACCGGCTGTCCATAGCCGGTCTGGTTTGCTAAGTTGCCAATAAAGAAATCCATATCCCCGTCCTTATCTATATCTGAAACAGCAATACAGGATTTGCTTTCATACTGTACAGGGAATGCCAGTTCTTTCTTCTTAAAATTGCCTTTCCCGTCATTTATGTATAAGCGATCTTCTCCCTGCCGGCTGGTTGCCAGGATTTCATTCCCCCCGGTAATCACCAATAAATCGGGATGAGTGTCACCATTCGCATCAAAAAAAGCCGCATCCACATCTTCGCTTTCTTTATTGAGATCGAAATCCGGTTGCAGGGAAGCAGAAAAGCGGCCATCGGCTCCCTGTATCATCAGTACCCCGGATTCACCTTTTCCACTGCAAACATAGATGTCATCCAAACCGTCACCGTTCACATCCGCAACGGCCGTTTTGGGGCCTCGTGCGGAAAGCGTGTGAGGAATAAGGTATTGGATATCAAAATCATTGAATTCATTTTCTTTATGCCGCCATGGATTTCCCATTGAGGATGTTATATCACTATAGCCGGTTTGAGCGGGTGGGAAAAAGATTGAATAATCAAAATGTCCGGTTGCATCTTTCTGTTCAAGTACCAGGCTCTTATTGGCCGGCAATTGTTTTAAAAGTTGCATCCGCTGATCGGGCCAAACCACCAGGATACTGTCTGCCTTTAAAGCCTCCCCTAGTCCAAAATGAAGGCGGGGTTCCACAGATGACTGAAACCCGCGGGTCGTCATCAGTTGCTGGTATTGCAGCTGGCCACCGGCCCACAGGTAAATTTTAGCGCCGATCCCAAACCGGTTCATACTGTCACCGGAAAAGCGGATACCCAGCTGGTTCCCCGGATTGCTGTTATTGCGTAAAACAGTCGCTTCCGCATCAAGGCAATTGATTACCATATCAAGGTCTCCGTCATTGTCAAAATCCGCATATACGGATCCGTTATAAAATCCCTTCAGATTGCCGGTGCCCCATTCCTCGCTCATATCCCTGAACGTATATTCATTTTCATTCCGGAAAAAAAAGGGATGCGAACTTCCTTCCGGCATTGCGTCAATGGTTTCCTTATCGAATTTGTCTGTATAGTTCAGCCCCTTATTCACTTCCTGGGCCGATACAAACCGTATATAATCCAGGTCCACCGGCCTTTTTACAATACCGCTGGAAATAAAAAGATCTTTCCGGCCATCATTATCGAAATCGGCAAACAACGGTGCCCAGCTCCAGTCAGTCGCAGAAATACCAGCCTGCAGCGCTATATCGCTGAAGCTGTTTCCGTTTCCATTGTTTTGCTGTAAAACATTGCGTGAAACCTGGTGCTGGTATCCGTTTTTCTCCAGTTTGAACCGGTAGATATCAGGATTTTCGTCACTGCCATATGTTTTCATTGTCTTTTCATCCGGAGGCAGCATATCCACTGTTATGATATCCGGCTGGCCGTCATTATTATAGTCATTAATATCATTGCCCATGCTGAACCGGCTGTAATGCCCGAAATGAGCCGCTCCGTTTTCTGTAAATGTGCCATTCCCATTATTGAAATAACAATAGTCATTCTCATGAAAGTCATTTCCGATATAGATGTCCTCCCACCCGTCATTGTTCAGGTCAGCTACGGACAGCCCAAGACCATACCCGAGATTACTCTGGTAAATACCGGCTTCTTTTGAAACATCCGTGAAACGGCCGGTGGCTTTGAGGTCATTCCGCAGCAGGACATCCCCGGAAAGCGGATCATACTTACGCCGGCTGGCTGTATCCACTACGTTGGCATGCGGCCGGTCCGACTGATTCAGGATATAACAATCCAGATCGCCGTCGTGGTCATAATCAAAAAAGGCTGACTGGGTTGTCAGTCCGGAAAAGGCTAATCCGAAAGCTTCACTTTTCTCCGTAAAACGGTTGTTGCCATTATTAATAAAAAGCTCGTTGTGCCCGGTTAGACCGAATTTGCTGCTTACGGAACTAACATAAATATCCAGCAAACCATCCCCGTTTACATCAGCCATTGTAACACCGGAACACCAGTCAGATTGACCGGCCACTCCGGCCTTATCTGTAATATCTTCAAACTCAAAATTTCCTTTGTTGAGATAGAGCCGGTTCTTGCCTTTCTGGTTGGCGGAAAAAAAGATATCGGTAAGTCCGTCATTATTGATATCACCGGCAGCCACTCCCCCGCCATTATAGAAATACAGGTAGTACAGAATATTAAACCGGTCCTTTTCAGGAACGTGATTTGAAAAACTGATATGAGTCTGTGCAGATGAAAGGGAGGTAAAAAGGGGGCGTTTCTTTTGCCGGCTACAACTGTACAGCAGCAACAAGGAACATAATAGCGCTGTCGTGGAAGTTCTCAACATATAGTGCAATTCAAAATATGACTAGGCCAAAAAAGCGTAAAAGGGCTGAAACAATAAATTGTTCAGCCCCTTTTTGCTTATGCTCTGCGATTGCCAAAAAAAATATTCAGTCCAACCGCTGATGTTTCATTACAGCTTGCCGGTAAACAGGCTGGACACTTCAGTGGCAGTAAGTGCGGTAGTATACATACGGATCTGGTCAATACTTCCTTTAAATGTGGAAGCCAGCCAATCATCCGTGTCAATACTGTTTGAAGGACCTGAACCAATCCGCATTTCAGTTATTTTACTTTCATCCATATTCAGGTTGCCATGTGTACCCCAGTTTCCGGTTGTGGGCCGGGCTGCTCCATCCAGGTAACAAGTCATTACGCTGGTGGTGGCATTATACACGAGGGCGATATGATGCCAGGCGTCGTTCATCATTCCGGCAATCTGGTTGCCACCTTCCCAGGTAAACCATGCATCTCCATTGTTCTTATCCACAAACATCGTCTTAATAGCGCATGCCGTATTATTCCCTTCCAGGAAAATGAGGGCCTGTGCACCTGACCAGTGACCATTGCTGGATTTGAAGCTCATAATATATTCAGGACCATTGGTACCTGTATTGTTTTTTGTCTGGCCATTGCTTTTATACCAGAACGAAATAGTAAAACTCTTGGCATTTTTGGCCCAATCGTTTGGTTTGGCGTATTTGACAAACTTCTTATTCTCGCCTTTCACTGCTTTCCCTTTAATGCCATCCACAGATGCCAGGGGATTGTCTGCAGCAAAGTTTGCACGGATACTATCCACTGCATTCATCAGGGGATTAGTTGTAGTTCCGTCAAAAGCAACATAAAAAGCCAGCGGACCTCCGGGAGGGTTTGAATCCTCGGGGAAAGAGCCCAAATCCGGCTTTGACATTTTCTGGCAGGAAGCCAGCAACAATAGAGCGCCGGCAGCGAAACCAATTTTCCTTATTTGTTTTTTCATTTTATTAATTTTTAATGATTAATCAGGAATCAGGGGATGATCGGATCATCCCCTGAGAAGATTATATCTTACCAGCATGGGTTTTGAATAAGTACTCCACCTGCAAAATCAATAGCTGTCTGAGGCAGCGGATAATATTTATGGCAGTTTGTATAGCCAGACGGGCCAAGTACAGTTACTGCATCACCCCATCTTACCAGGTCAAAGAACCGCTCGCCTTCCATAGCCAGTTCCATACGTCTTTCCTGCTTGATCGCAGCACGCATCTGGGCCTGGGAAGTAAACGTAATACTGGGTAATCCGGCACGGTTACGAATCATATTCACCCAGGTGGTTGCATTGGTCTGGTTTGTCCCGCCACCAAGTTCGTTTGCAGCTTCAGCGGCCAGCAGCAGTACATCAGAATAGCGAAGCAATGAGTGATTCAGCCAGGCATTCTGACGGCGACCTGTATAGGTCTGCATAGCAGGTTCCGGGTATACTTTCTTATTCCAGTACAAACGGGGGATAATCGGGTAAGCCGGAACGGTTTTACCATAACCATCATCCTGACCTGAAAATAAGATAGTGGCTGATTTACGTGCATCACCTGCTTCGTAAGCATTTACCAGATCATCTGTTGGTGTATTCCATCCCCAACCCAGATCCCAGTCTCCTGATCCACGCACTCCTTGCTCTACCCCAAACTCATAACCGTTATCGGGCACGCCATTGGCACCCAGATCAGCCTGAATTTCAAAAAGGGATTCTTTTGAGTTTTCACCTGCTACCTTGAACAGGTTACTATAATTACTCAGTAACTGGTAATTACCAGAGTTGATCACTTGTTGACAGAGACCAAGTGTAGCCGCCCAGTTCTGACTATAGATTTTAACTTTAGCCAGCAGGCCCATTGCAGTATACTTGGTGAGGCGCCCCGGGAAACGGCTGTTGCCAGTGGCATTAAGCCAGTTTTCAGGAAGATCACTCACGCCTGCCTGCAGATCTGCATCGATCAGGGCATAGATATCAGCAACTGTTGCTTTCGGCTTTTTAGAATCATTGGCATTATAAATTCTGAAATCAATTTTTGGCACTTCACCAAATACACGGACCAGCTGGAAGTAAGTGAGTGCGCGGAAGAACTTGGCTTCAGCGATATTCACTTTGGATGCCGGATCAGTGAGACCCAGTGAGTCAGCGATCTGCAGTACGGTGTTGGCTTTATTTATCAGGTTATAGTTCTGATCCCAATAAATTGTTGGAGCCCAGTGTGATTTCTGATACTGGAAATCATCAAAAATCACGCCCCAGTCGGCACCATCAGCAGGGCTACTTCCTTTCATGGCATCATCTCCGCGGAAGGAATGGAAACCAAACCAGGGAATACTGCTGTATCCGTGGTAAGCAGCACCCCGGTCAAGGAATGAGCCGTATAAACCAAAGACCTGCCCTTCAAGACCACCCTGATTCAGATCCTCCAGGGATGCCTGTAAGGGTTTGCGGTCAAGAAACTTTTTACACCCCGTAAATGTTGTACCAGCAATGGCTATTGCCAGCATCAACCATACAAATTTGTTTCTTCTCATATTATTCGTTTTATAGAATTCAATCGTTTATTAAAAATTGACATTAATACCTCCTGAAATAATCATCGGAATCGGGTCATTACCAGTATCGATACCAAATGATGTCGGAGAACCTCCGAATTCAGGTGAATAACCAGAGTTGCGTTTCCAGGTCTTCAGATTCTGTATGTTAAAGAATGCCCGAAGACTTTTGATATGCATTCTCGCCAGCATGTCAGCGTTGAAATTATACCCGATCTGGAAGTTCCTGATACGGAAGTAGCTGCCATCTTCAATACCATAGCTGGAAGGCAGGCGGTTAGTGGAGTGGTCATCGCCCAGGATCGGATCCCAGTTTGATGTACCGGCACCATGCCAGCGGTTCAGCTTGAATTTCGGATAGTTAAACTTGGTATAAGGCAATTCTGAACTACCCCAGTAACGGTAGATCTCACCACCGTAAACGCCTTGCATATCCACACTCAGATCAAGCCCTTTATACTTTACAGTAACGTTACCGCCATAAATAAAGTCAGGAGTCGGGTTACCGATCATCGTACGGTCATCTGTATTAACCACACCGTCTCCGTTCAGGTCCTTGTACTTAAGATCGCCGGGACCATAACTGTTGCCAAGGTTCATAGTCGGGGATGCCAGTTTATCTGCATAAGACTGGTACACGCCTTCCACAACATAACCGTAAAAATAGCCGATCGGGTTGCCTGCTACAGTACGGTTGGGGTATTGTTCATCCGGGTTTGAGGTAAATGGAGAATTCAGGAATTTATTGTCAAATGTGGTCATATTACCGGAAACTGTTACCGTGAAGTCTTTTTTGACTTCATGAGTGTAGCTGGCAGAAAGTTCCAGACCACGGTTACGCATATCACCGATGTTGGTAAGTGTTTGCAGACCGGCACCTGCACTGATCAGTGCCAGCAGATCCACGGTTTTCTTGTGGTAATAGACAACCTCACCATGCAGTTTGCGCTTTAACATGTCAAACTCAATACCGATCTCTTTACCATGTACTTTTTCCCAATGCAGGTTACGGTCGGCCAGGTAAGTTTCAGTGTACACAGGCACGATAATAGTACCAAACACAGCCGTGGAATTTGTAGCCAGAGAAGGATAAGCAGGGTAGTCAAATCCATACGTATTCTGTACACCCAGTACACCAAAGCTGGCTTTCACTTTCAGGTAATCAAATACATTCTGGTTTTGGAAAAATCCTTCTTTACTAACCTCCCAGGCTGCACCCACTGAGTAGAAATTATCACCCTGGTTGCCATAATCCTGGCGCCATGCTGATGACCAGTCACGGCGGAAAGACCCGTTCAGCAGGTATTTTCCTTTGAAATTATACAATGCACGGAACAGTCCTGATACAGTGGCTTTTTCCCACTGACCGGAAGAAGCAACACGGGTGCTCTTGTCTCCAAATCCGTTGTCCAGATACCAGAAACGTTTGTCATTGGGAATCGGCAGACCGGTCAGGGATTGTTTGATAGAACCAAACAAGCCGCGGTATTCATTATAATAAGTAGTGAATCCACTTGTCAGGGTCAGGCCATGATCGCCATAGCTCTTTTTGAAAGTCAGGATATGATCCTGCTGGAATTTGTTCCAACGCTGAGTGGATTGTGAAACTTCTGTACGATTATAACTGTTGTGAATAAACGTAGTTCCGCCGATCGGATCGTACAGACTGTCTATCGGGCGATAGCTACGGCCATCCACCACAGACATATCAGCATAGAATGTAGAACGCCAGTTCAGGTTCTTCAGGAAACTGATATCAGCATATACACTGGCAACCGAACGGTTTTCGTAATTCAGCTCTTTGTCCCAGTTGTCATTCAGCTCCATGGCCGGGTTGATCATTTGTGAAGACTGAATAGCCAGGTTGTAATAGGCACCGGCAGCATCATTGTATACAGGGGTAACCGGGAGTGCACGGCGGGCCTGAAAGAGCAGGCCGCGGGCATTGCCGTAAGGATTACGTTGACGGAATGTATTCAGGGTAAAACCAAGTTTAATCCCTTTTGTGACTTTCACTTCATCGCTCAGGTTCAGGGACATTTTACGAAGGCGCTCATGCTGCACAATACCTTCCTCATCTGTATAGCCAAGACCTAAGTAGAATTTGTTCTTATCGGTAGCTGTGCTTACACTGAAGTTGGTCATGGACATGGTACCGGTTTGTGTCATGGCATCCACCCAGTCCGTATTACCGGTCCAGGGGGTAAAGTCAAAACGGTCCGTACCGGTTATACCCAGGTTATCCTGCTCTTCTTCAAAAAGCATTTTAAACTCTGCTGCATTAACCATATCAATTTTGTCTACCAGTTTCTTTGAACCGAATGTGGTATTGAAGTTGATATTCACCTGGCCGGTTTTGGCTTTCTTGGTTGTAATAGCAATTACACCGTTTGCACCACGTACCCCAAAGATGGCCAGTGAGGAAGGATCCTTCAGGATTTCGATAGACTCAATATCATTGGGATTGAGGAAACTGATATTATCATTAAAGATACCATCCACCAGATAAAGCGGTTTTACACCGGCACTGGATAATGAGTTGGTTCCACGGATGCGGATATCAGGTTCCTGGCCGGGTGTACCGGAGTTTACCACGCTCAGACCAGCTACTTTACCCTGCAGGGAAGCAACCGGGTTAACGTTGGGTTTGTCGGCAATATCACGTCCACTGATCTTAGTAATAGATCCGGTCAGATCACGCTTACTGGCTTGTCCATAACCAATCACCACCACTTCATCAATCTTCCTGGCAGATTGCTGCAGGGTGATGCTGAGTGATGATTTTCCGGCAACAGCCACTTCGATGGTTTCGAAACCTACAGAGCTGATTACCAGTGTTGCGTCATCAGGAACAGTAAGGGAAAAATTTCCGGCGGCATCGGTTGTTGTTCCGGTCCGGGAACCCTTAACAGCAATAGAAACACCGGCAAGTGGTTCTCCTGTAGAAGAAGTTACTTTACCGGAAACCCGCAGATCCTGTGATTCGATCTCGGTAGCGGTCATTCCTTCTTTCAGGACTACCAGTTTGGAAGCAAGGATTTTGTAGCTCACCCCGGTGTTGGCCAGGATTTTGTCGAGCAGGTCGGTCACAGGTGCATCGACTGCGTCGATGGTGACCCGGGGCTTTTTCTTTAAGGCATTTTCACTGAAGAGAAAACGATAGTTGGTTTTCTTTTCAATGGCGAACAATACTTTTTTGATTTCAGCCTCGTTCATTTTCAGCGTGATACGATCTTGCGAAAAGCCACGGGCAGATACCTGAAGACAGGCAATCAGCAAAAAAGCAATCGTCAATTTCATAATTCTGGCAATCTTTGGTAACAGGTCCTTTTTAGAAACAGCAGTCGTTTCGTTTTTTTTCATACTTAGCAATTGAAGAGTTAACAATCGGCTTCCCTGAGGTCACCGGTTCTTTTTTACTAACCTGACAGTACCTTTCAGTACCGTCTGTTATCCTTCCGCTAAGAAGTGTTGATAATGGCATTCATTTGGCATAAGCATTAGCGGTGAATAATTATTTTACTTCCGTTTTTTTCGTATTGAAATGGTATAAATTCCTTCAGGGCTTCCAGCGCCTGAACAATCGTTTCAGATTCAAAAATTCCGTTCAGCCGTTCCTCCCCGATCCGCAAGTCTGTAATATCGATCTCCACATTATACCAACGCTCCATTTTTACAGCCAATTCACTGAATGATTCATCCCGGAATACCAGTTTATTATTAACCCACTGGATTTCTGCCACGGTACTGTCCACCGGATTATACTTCAGTTTATTGATCGACATCAGGGTATTGATCACCGGCAATTCGGTACGGGCGATATTTCCAGTCCTTATCTCCTGTTTTTTGCTATCCTTCTCTAAATGAGCGATATCATTCTCCACGACCAGTTTTTCACTGGGCGTAAGAATGATCTTATCATTTGGCCTGTTACGGATGGTCACTTCTATACTTCCCCGTATTAGGCTGGTTTCGGTCTGCTTATCTTCCGGATACGCTTTCACATTGAAGGCAGTACCCAATACTTTAATTTTTATACTGCTGGTATTTATAATAAACGGCTTTTCCTTGTTTTTTGTCACATCAAAAAAACCTTCACCAGTCAGCATTACTTCCCTTGTTTCAATACCGAAATCTTTATTATAGGTAAGCTTACTTCCTGCATTGAGCCATACGACTGACCCATCGGGCAGTTGTACTTTTGATTTTGAACCCGGGCGGGTGGAAATTTCATTGAGTTGCCCGGCAACTTCATCCCCTGGGTTACTGCTGCCCGACAGACTCCGGATAGAAAAAAGTCCGGCCATTACTAACAAAACTGCGGCAGCCCAATACCAACGTTTAAATTTCTTTACAGAACCGGCTGAGGTCAGTGTTTCCTGGTAATTGCCATCCAGGGAAATATTCAATTCATTCATCCGGTGGAGATGCAGCATTAACGCGTCTTCACCAGCTGATGTATCCTCTGCGGGTTGGCTCTTCCAGAGATCGGTCAGGTTCTGAATGGCATATTGCCATTCAGGGTGTGATTGAATCATACTCTCCAAAAAAGCCTGTTCCTCGGCGGAAGCTTCCCCTGACAGTTTTTTAGAAAATAAGACCCAAAATTGTTCCTGACTCATTAAAACGTTGGTTGTAAATAACTAAGACAAACAAACACCGTGTTTACCCCTAAAAACGTTTTAACTTTTTTTTGTGGCGGGGGTTGAAATATTTAATTCCTTGATTTCCAAGTGCATACATTTACCCAGCCGACGCAGAGCAATGGCCATCTGGGCTTCAATGGTCTTCACCGATAATTGTAGCAATTCGGCCACCTCCTTGTACTTAAGACCATCCTCCTTTACAAGTTTGAAAATAATCCGGCAACGAGGGGGCAGGTTATTGATAGCCTGACGGATCTGCCGCATCATTTCTTCCGTCATCATGAGCTGTTCCGGATCAAAGTAAATGCTGTTGAGCTGAACAAGCCACTCTTCCGGGGAAGGGTTTTGCTGTCGCTTTTGTTGTTTTAATCGATTGAAAGCCAGATTTTTAGCGGTAGTATAAAAATAAAAAAGCGGAGACTCGATGCTGGTCAGCTGGTCCCTTTTTTCCCAGACTCTGATAAAAAGATCGGAAACCAGCTCTTCTGCTTCCTCCTGGGATTTAAGTATAGAATAGGCAAATTGCTTCAGCCGCCCATGGAGCAGCATAAACAATTCCTTGTACGCTGCCTGGTCGTTAGCAAAAGCAATAGCAGCGAGCAACCTTTTTATGGGATCGTTCTCAGGCATAAGCAAAGCGCCGTAAATCTAAGGGAATTGTTTAATATAGTACATGATGCTTTTCAGCTCCTTTTTTTGTACTTTTGCAGCCGCCTAAAAGGCAGGACCCTTAGCTCAGTTGGTTAGAGCAGCAGACTCATAATCTGCGGGTCGTTGGTTCGATCCCAACAGGGTCCA
>CAUJFR010000377.1 GCA_963169885.1 Bacteroidota bacterium | reverse complement strand
ACTCACCGGTTGCCTGCTCGCCGCAGGGGCCCTCGTGCTGATTACGGTGCCCCTCACGAATAATATCGGGGGACAAACGATCAGCCAGTTGAAAGATGTACCCATGGCTGCCTATGCTTTCCCGTTGATCGGACTCTTCCTGGCCCCGGGATACCCGGCTATCAATTCAGTCATCTTAAGTAACCTGCCGGCACATAAACATGCATCCATGTCCGGACTGATTGTTGTTTTTTCCGCATTGGGTGGCACTACCGGTTCCATCATTACCGGACATATTTTTGATGCCTGGGGAGGTCAGACCGCTTTTTATTCCTCTTTAGCACCCATCTGTCTGTTGCTGATACTCCTTTATCTGTTTAAAAAACTGCAACCAGCCACAGGTAACACCCGCATTTCAACCAGCGCAGACAGCCATTAATCCATCGATCTATGACTGAACTACAATTGAACCCTTTCAGCAACCCTTTATTTGAAGCAGTACAGATGAGCCGGATTTTTCCGGATGGCAAGACCTTTGTGGATTGTCAGCCGAAACAATCCTACGATAAGATCATGGAAGCGTTTCATACAGAAAACAAAAAACCGGGTTTTGACCTGAAGCAGTTCGTACTGAACCATTTTGATCTGCCGGTGCCCCATTCGGTTCATTACAGCAGCGATCCAACCAAACCGGTAGCTTCCAATATTGAATCCTTGTGGGATGTGCTGACCCGGGAACCGGACACGGAAAACGGATCACTGATTCCCCTCCCCTTTCCCTATATCGTTCCCGGTGGCCGCTTTGGGGAAATCTATTATTGGGATAGTTATTTCACTATGCTGGGACTGAAGACTTCCGGACGTTATGATATGATTGAAAACATGATCGGTAATTTTTCGTACCTGATCGATACCCTGGGCTATATTCCCAATGGCAACCGGACCTATTTTATCGGACGCTCCCAACCTCCTTTTTATGCGCAGATGATCAAATTACTGGCCGACAAAAAGGGGGATGCCATTTACCTGCAATACCTGCCGCAACTGGAAAAAGAATATCAGTTCTGGATGAAAGGAGCGGAAGAACTGAATGGAAAAAACAAAATGTTGTTCCATTGCGTCCTCATGCCCGATGGGGCTGTACTGAATCGTTACAAAGATGAATGGAGCAGTCCCCGTCCCGAATCCTACCGGGAAGATGTGGAACTGGCCCAACAGGCCACTGATACAGTTAAGCCATCGGTATATGGTCATCTCCGTGCCGGTGCAGAATCAGGCTGGGATTTCAGCAGCCGCTGGTTTAAAGAACCCGGAGTTTTTTCCAGTATTCATTGTACCGGTATCATTCCGGTTGACCTGAATTGTTTATTGCTGAATCTGGAGCAAACCTTAGCCCATGCCTATGAATTGAAGGGAGAAGCCGGCCAATCCATCCGGATGCTGCTCGCCGCTGAAAAAAGAAAACAAGCCATTGATAAATACTGCTGGAATGAAGCCGCCGGTTTTTATATAGACTTTGATTGGTCCGCCAATGAACAAAAAAAAGCAATGACCCTCGCAGGAATCTGTCCGCTTTATTTTAAAATAGCCGACAATCAAAAAGCAGGACGGGTCCGGGAGCAGATAGAGCGCTTGTTTCTGAAAGATGGCGGTGTAGTCACTTCTCTTGAAACCACCGGCCAGCAATGGGATGCCCCCAATGGCTGGGCTCCGTTGCAATGGATGACCATTCAAGGATTGGAAAATTATGGTTTTACGGAACTGGCCGGAGAAATAGCCCGCCGCTGGATTCAGTTGAATACCGCTGTATTCAAACGCACCGGCAAGCTTATGGAGAAATACAATGTAATGGATACCCACCTCGAAGCCGGTGGAGGTGAATATGAAGGTCAGGATGGTTTTGGCTGGACCAATGGGGTATTACTGGCCCTGATCCACCAATATGGAGCAGCAAAGTAAGCGGCCTCACTTTGCTTCCAGCAGCATAAACTGGTAAGGCTTCAGCACGAGGTACTGATGATCATATCCCATTTCCGTTTCCTGCTCGTTCCAGTGATCATACAACGTTGAAGGAGCCGCCCCATGTTCTTTAAAGGCAAACCAGGTCAGATAGGCATCCTGGTCACTGAAATTGAACAGGCAATAAATTTTCTGATCCTCAAATGTGCGCAGGTAACCGGCAATATGAATATTATGCGGGGTCATCCAGGTGAGGTTTTTATAATCACCGATGGCAAATAATTTTTTCCGGATCTGAATCAGTTTTTTTGTTGCCTGGAAAACCTGGTATTCAATAGTCCCTTCTTCATTGATCCGTTCGTTTTTTGTCCAGTCGATCACCGGCCGGTGCATCCAGCGGTTATCATAACTTTTACCCGGATCCTGCAGGTAAGAATAATCATTGGTATAACCCAGTTCATCCCCGTAAAAAATCATGGGCAGTCCGCCCAGGAAAAAACTATGCGCCTGCATCAGCAGTATTTTGGCAATGGATTGCTGTATGCTGAATTCGTTTTGTTCGGCCAGTGCTTTTTCCAGTCCGCAAAGAGAGGCCAGGGATCCACTGATCCGCGCATCATTGGTTTTCGGATTTACGGAAAACAAGGCCCCGCGGGCCGGTGAATCCTGACGGGCCCCGGAAAAATAATCTTTCAGGAAACGCCGGTGTTCAAAGGGATTAAAGCCGGCATGCTGTATCATATAATCATCATAGCCCTGGCCGATATCATCATGACAACGCGTATAAGTGATCCAGGAACTGCCGTATGGCTTTTGCAGGATTTCGTGTTGCGCCGCCAGCATTACCCGGGTATCACCGGTTGCCAGGGCATCCCACTGAAGGGCCATATGCGTGGCATTATAGGCAAAATCACATTCCCTCGCTTTGTACAAACCTGTACCGAAATACTTCATAATCTCATTCGGCGCCACGATGGCTTCACCTAATAAGGCCATACCGGGTGCTGATATTTCGACACACTGTTTGATCAACCGAAGCAAAGTATGTGCCTGTGGCAGGTTCTGACAAGTGGTACCGGGTTGTTTCCAGATAAAGGCCGGTGCATCAATCCGCAGGATGTCCACGCCGAGATTGGCATAAAAGAAAACATGATCCAGCATTTCGAGAAACACCTGTGGGTTGGTATAATTCAGGTCCCACTGGTAACGGTGAAAAACCGTCATCACCCATTTTTGCATTTCCTCGTTCCAGGTAAAATTGCCTGGAGCGGACTCAGGGAAGATTTCCGGCATGGATCGGTCGAACTGATCAGGCAGCTGCCGGTTATCATACATATAAAAATAGTCCTGGTATTTTTTATCTCCAGCCTTGGCCTTCGCAGCCCATTCATGATGATGTGACGTGTGATTGAGTACGATATCCAGCATCAGGTACATCCCTTCTTTCTGCATCCGGCGTTGCAGTTCCCGCAGATCACTCAAGGTGCCAAAGCGCTGATCCACTTTCCGGAAATCCGATACGGCATATCCGCCATCACTCTCCCCTTCCGGACTCTCAAATACCGGCATCAGGTGCAGGAAATTCACCCCGAGTTGCTGGAAATAATCCAGTTTACCGGCCAGTCCTTTCAGGTTACCTCCAAAGCGGTCCACATAAAGACTCATGGCCGCCAAATCACTGCTCAGAAACCAGTTTCCTTTAGCCCCCTTATCTGCATCTCTGACCAGTAATTGATCAGGCCGCTGCAGGTAAGCACGGGTGATGAGGTGGATCAGCTGATCAAAAGAGTGTGTCCCGGTTTCATTACGTCCGTAAATTTCATGAAAGAGCGCGTCAATCGCGGTGGCATTGGCAATAAAGCGGGTAAAGAAATGATTGTCTTTTCCCCCGATATCGATCTGTTCGTTTTGCAGCACCGTATTGATCTGCTGATGTAACTGGTGGTTGTACACGTGCGTTGGTTATTTAAATATATTGTTACTCAAATGACGGAATGCTTCCATAGCCCCGAGGTACTCACAAGTCCTGGCCCCCGCTTTATTGGCATTTACGATTACCTGCTCCCAATCTTCCTGGCTGAATTCCTGCCCGGCTTTCTGCGTCAGCTGATAAAGTACGGCCCCTACAAAAGCATCGCCAGCCCCGGTGGTATCGACGGGATTTACGGCAATACTACCAATGATACTGGTTTTACCATCCCGTCCCAGCAGGGTGCCCTCTTTTCCCAGGGTAATAGCAAAAACCGCTTTTGTTTTTTCCAGTAATTGTTGCGCGGCTTCTTTCAGGCTGGCCGCCCCGGTCAGGAGCAGAGCTTCCTCATCACTCACTTTAAAGAAATCACACTGTGTCAGGAAGAACCAGCTCTGTTCCACAAATGAAGCAATATTATCCCTGAATAAGAGGTGACGCTAATTCGGATCAAACCTTACATAGATATTCCGCGCACGTGCCTGTTGCAATAAATACCGGTAGGCTGTCTGCAAAGGTCCGGGCAGGAAACCGGTGGCTGAACCAAAATGGATCAGGCTGGTCTGACTGAGATCGATCAGCTCGATATCCGCTTTACTCAGGTGACCATCTGCGCCACGGTTAAAATAAAAATCACGTTCGCCATTCTCCATCAGTGATACAAACGCGAATGTGGTAAAATGATTCGCATCCCGCAGCATGTACCGGGTATCTACACCGAATCCATTCATCACTTCCACCAGGTGTTGCCCGAAGGGATCAATGCCCACTTTGGCAGCAAGTTCTACCTGTCCGCCCAGGGCTGC
>CAUJFR010000376.1 GCA_963169885.1 Bacteroidota bacterium | reverse complement strand
TCAAAAAAAACACGTTCACCGGCCAGGGCCCGGTATAAGTTTTTCCGGAAATCTTTCAATTGGGATTCGGTCAGGTGATCGGTGAGGGATGTGGGTGGACGTTGATCGGCTGTCACTTTTCCACAAAGTGTCATACAGGCTTTATTCTGCCAGGTAAATTCACCCCGGGCATCAAACATACAGATAGCATCCCCTATGGCATCGAGCATAAGGGGGTAAAGGGAACCCTGTTTTGATACAGTGGCTACCTCCGTTAATTGCTCCGGTGGGTTGCGGCGTGGACCTGTTGGCATAATGTTGGCGTACAAAAAGCAGTTCAGTCTTAATTTAATCATAAACACTGAAAACCTGATATTTACGTACAGGTATTAAGGACGTCTTCGTATTTTATTTACTAAATGATAATAGTTTACCCTTATTTCTGTTTCAATAGTAAAATAATAGCTCATATGATATTTGCAAATTTCCAGGAATAAATGGTCTGAAAAAATGCGGTTGTAGTGAACCGTTTTAATATTCAACTATTCATTACCGTTAGTTTTATTGTTACTAATTTAAAAATACCGATTTTAATGCGGCCCCTGACCGTTTTCCAGGGTCCGTCTGTTTTAAAGATTCCGCTATACAGAAAAAATCAATCCGATAATCAGAGATATCTTTTTCTCTATTCACAACCTGTGAATAAGTAAGTGCAGGTAATTACAGTATTGCTGATTAATATTGGATATGAAGGGCAGGCTTCTGTAAAGGCACAGAAGACGCAACTAATCCGGTACCGCCCTTTTGCCGGCTTTGCGAAACATAAACCGAAGCAATTGACAGACACTATCATTAACCTGGAGACCGTAAACCCTATTGAATTTTTTGGTGTAAACAACGGTAAACTCGACATCCTCAAAAAGAAATTCCCCCTGCTGAAAATCCTCTCCCGCGGCACCCAGCTGAAACTGAGCGGCGCACCGGAGCAGATTGAAAATGCCCGGGAAAAAATCTCCCTGATCGTCACGTATCTCGAACGGAACGGGCATATGAGCCAGAACTATTTTGAGCAGATCCTGGGAGGCGACGATGCAGAAGTCATTGACCATTTTAAGGAAAAAAACCCCAACGAAGTACTGGTCTTTGGCCCGAATGGCAAATCTGTCAGGGCCCGCACAGCCAACCAGAAAAAGCTGGTGCAGGAAGCCGAAAAAAATGATATCGTTTTTGCGATCGGACCAGCGGGTACCGGTAAAACCTATACGGCAGTAGCCTTGGCGGTTCGTGCACTCAAGAATAAACAGGTCAAAAAAATCATCCTCACCCGTCCGGCAGTGGAAGCAGGAGAAAGCCTGGGTTTTTTGCCTGGTGACCTCAAGGAGAAAATCGACCCCTACCTGCGTCCCTTGTATGATGCGCTGGATGATATGATCCCTGCGGACAAACTGGGTTACTATATGACCACCCGCACGATTGAGATTGCCCCGCTGGCCTATATGCGTGGACGAACCCTTGATCATGCCTTTATTATACTGGATGAGGCCCAGAATGCCACGGACCTGCAATTGAAAATGTTCCTCACCCGTATCGGCTCCAATGCCAAAGCCATCATTACCGGGGATATGACCCAGGTGGATCTGCCACGGAATCAGCGCAGTGGATTATCCACCGCCGTTCGCATCCTGCAGAATATTGAAGGCATCGGCCATATCGAACTGGATGAAGAAGATGTGGTGCGTCACCGCCTGGTGAAACAGATCCTGAGGGCGTACACGAAGGAGCATGAGAAAGACGAAAGAAATCATTGATCATACAGGTCCCGGTAAACCGGGACCTTTTTTTTGCCAGGGAATTGCCTTCGGCAAAGGACGGCTACGAATGACACAAAAAAAAACAGAAAGGCAGGCCACGAATGACACTGAATTACACGGATGAATACAGAAAGGCGGCCACGGATGACACAAGCTGGCACAAAAAATACAGAAAGGCGGCCACGGATAACACTGAGCTACACGGATGAATACAACAAGGCGGCCACGAATGACACAAATGGATATAAAAAATACAGAAAGGCAGAAGACGAAAGGTCCAGGACGAGGTGGTTATATCCCTGAAAATAGGGATAGGATGGCATGTAACATTTTTCTACATTTGGCAAATCAAAAAACATTTAACATGAAACGTATTTCTGTCTTTCTGCTGGCGGCCGCTACCTTGGCCATTGCTACTATTGGTTGTAACAGTGCCGGAAGCGGAGGGGATCCCAAAGCTGTATTGATGGCTTTCTCTGAAAAAATGGGAAAACAAGATTTTGATGGTGCAGCCCAACTGGCTACCAAAGAAAGTCAGCCTTTCTTTGAAGTGATGAAAAAAGCAATGGAAATGCTAAAGGGCATGAAGGGAATGATGCCCGAAAACACAAAAGAACAGAACAATTTTGATGATGTTAAAATAGGAGATGCCAGGATCAACGGTGATGTGGCAGTGGTTCCCTTTACATCAAAAGGACAGCCCACTTTTGAATTTCCCCTGAAAAAGGAAGGAGGTGCATGGAAAGTGGACCTGACGTCGGAAACGATGGCCAAAATGGGCATGGATACCAATGGAGCAGATGGCAACTCAGGCATGAATGACCTGAAAAACCTGAACATGGATACCCTGAAAAAAGGACTGGAAATGATGGACACCATGATGAAACAACTGACTCCTGAGAAAATGAAAGAGTTCGAGAAGATGGGAGAAGAAATGGAGAAAAAGATGAAAGAATTCAAACAATAATTACCGGATTAACCGGATTAAGCCGTCACTATGTGGCGGCTTTTTTTTGCCGTGAAGTGACACGAATAACCGCGCTTTGATAGCGCATCTTGCAGAGGGCCCGGCTTTTCCTGAATATTCTTTTGTAATTTGCAAGTATGAAACAGATCTGCCTTTTCGCACTCCCGCTTTTGCTGGTTTTATTTGCTTCCTGTGGCAATGAAGAAAAAGCACCGGCCACTTCAGATAGTCATGTAGACGCGGTTCGCAATTTTGTCCGGGCCGCTCTCGACGGCAAATTCAATGAAGCCCGGATGTATATGATCCAGGATTCCATGAACAATAACTGGATGGACGTGGCCGAGCGTTCTTATAAGAACATGCCTCAGGAAACCCGTGATGGCTATCGTGCTTCTTCAATCCGGTTCCCATCGCCCATGATCACCGTGAATGATTCCACCAGTATTGTAATTTACGCCAACTCCTATATGAATAATCCGGATACCCTGAAAGTGCTCCGGATCGGTGGCAAATGGCTGGTGGATTTCAAATACCTGTATCAGCATGATGCGGATACGATCAGCAATAATAAAAAGCCGTAAGCTACCTCCTTATCAACCTTTCAACTTATCAACCTTTCAACTTATCAACCTTTCAACTTATCAACCTGTAAACCACTTATGCTATACAATCTTCTCTTAGTGGGACTCGGTGGCGGTCTTGGCAGTATGGCCCGCTACTTATGCCAGCGATGGTTTGCTGAAGTGTATCCCCATAGTTTTCCCTGGGGAACTTTTGCGGTTAACATCACCGGCTGCCTGCTGATTGGAGTGATCTGGGGCTTGAGTTTCAGGAGCTTTGATTCCAATGAGCAGTGGAAGCTTTTCCTGATGACCGGCGTTTGTGGTGGCTTTACCACTTTTTCGGCTTTTACATTGGAAGGAATTGGTTTACTCAGGGAACAAAAAACAGCTCTTTTCTTTGCCTATATTGCAGCCAGTGTGCTGCTCGGACTGCTGGCCACTTACGCCGGCATGAAATTAACCCGCTAAATATTTAATTATGTTAACAGTCAGTCACCCCTGGCATGGTGTCAATTACGGAAAGAAAGCCCCGGCTACCGTCAATGCCCTGATCGAAATTCCACAAGGATCCCGCTCGAAATATGAAGTGGATAAGGATACCGGTTTGTTGAAACTTGACCGGGTGATCTATTCTTCCTTCCAGTATCCGGTGAATTATGGATTCATCCCCCAGACCCTTGGACTGGATGGAGACCCGCTCGATATCCTGGTACTTTGTTCACAGTCCATCCGCTCCCTTTGCCTGGTGGAAGCCAATGTGATCGGCAATATGCAGATGATCGACAGCGGTCAGGAGGATGACAAGATCATTGCCGTGGCCGCACAGGATCCGTCCGTAAATCACTTCCGCCGGATTGAAGAACTGCCCCAGCATTTCCTGCTCGAACTGAAAAACTTTTTCGAACAATACAAAGTACTCGAGAACAAGAAAGTGGAGATCGACACCTTCCAGGACCAGGGTATCGCTTTTAAAATCATTAAGGATTCCATTGCGCTCTACCAGGAAAAATTTGGTCACTAATGAAGACCCCTCAATCAACTACTATGGCAACGCAATTTGTGATCACGGCCCTGCTGATCGGGTTGTCGGCAGGCGTACTCAGTGGATTAGTCGGTGTGGGTGGCGGTATTATCATGGTCCCCGCCCTGGTTTTTTTCATGCACTATACCCAGCATCAGGCACAGGGTACCTCCCTGGCGGTACTGACCTTGCCGGTGGTCGTGCTGGCTTCCATTTATTACTATTATCAGTGTCAGAAACTGGGTACTCCCATTGACCTGAAAGTAGTCGGACTCCTGGCCATCGGTTTTATCGGGGGCGGTTATCTCGGAGGCAAACTGGCACTTTCCATTGACCAGGAATCATTGAAAAAAATATTTGCCATCATCCTGATGTATACCGCTTTTAAAATGCTTCACTGGGATACCATTCTCCTTAAATGGATTAAAAGTGCTTTCTGATACTGTACGTTTAAAAAAATGATAAAATTTAACCGGTCATAAACAAGGGATATAAATTACGCTACCTTTCTGCTGAAAAATAACTGCATGCGCAGCATCTCCCGGATATTACTACTTACCAGCTGGCTATTTACCAGCACCGCTTTCAGCCAGATTTCCAATGAGAAAATAATGGGAGCCGCCGGAAAAATCGCCCACGATTATTTCCGGGTCAGTCCTTTTAATAAAGATTTCAGCACGTTTGTTTCCCGGTTGATGAATGATCCTTCGCTTTTACAAAGCACCATACTCCGGAAGACGGATACATCGTTGTTTTTTTTGGAAGGGATTTACAGCACCCATAAGCCTTTTTTCTTTCGCCCGGAAAAAGTCAAAGTAATCTTATCTGAGCGGGAAACAGAAGCCGATTCGCTCAATCCGGCGCAACCTTTTTTTCTTTACCAGCTGGTAGGCTTTGCTCCTAACGGCAATGAAGGGAAGACCGATGTTCAGGATGAATATGAAAAACTGGTGCGCCAGTATAAACGGGATTTTGATATGAACCAACCCCGCGAGTTGAAAGACGGAGACACCCTGACAGGCGAGATCCGGGATTTTTATTTTGAAAATGTCAGTTTCCCGGTTATTACCCTGGCCTGGAGCAGTAATTCAAAAAACGGCAATGTACTGGCCATTACCATCCGTTTTCTGGTCTATGACAACCGGGCTTTTTTACCAATAGCGACGTATGGCTTTTAACCGGTAGGTTCTTTTACCTGTCTGGGCATGGATAATTCCTTTTTTATCAATCGGATCAACCCTGACTTTCCCCGATGCATGAATGACTGTTTCTTTATTCAGCAGGATCCCTACATGCACAATTTCTTCTTTATCATCAAAAAACACCAGATCGCCGGGCTGCGCCTCGTTTATATTATCTACCGGCTCTCCACCTTGTGCCTGTTGCCAGGCATCCCGCGGCAGGTCGATCCCGAGCAATTTAAAATTGACCTGAACAAATCCACTACAATCGACCCCCAGCGGTGTTCGGCCGCCCCATAAATATGGAGCATTCAGCCAGGGCTGCACCAGTTTGTCCACCAGTATGGATGACGGCTGATGTTCCAGCCGGTTATACACGAGTCCATCCACCTGGAATGCCTGTTTATTGATCTGGCATTTCCCATCTGCAAAAGCGGGCAGCGAAGCCCCTGCCGGTATATGCATCGCCTGTGATTCATTGCTGATACGGGTCAGCAAACCGGCTGTTACAAAAACCGGCTTCTGCAAAGCGGTGATCTCATCCGTTTCTTCCAGCAGACTTAGCGTCATCCAGCCTTCATAGTCATCATGCAGACTTTTGACTTTAACCCAGGCATCTCCTTTTGTTTTCAGTACCTGTACCGTTTCCCCAAAAAGCAACTGGTTCACCATTTCCTTGTGGTGTCGTGGTTTTCGGCGTAATGCAGCGACTGGTACATTCACGATGGCGTATTTCATGAAAATCTTTTTCCGAAATTAAGGAATGTTCTTTCCGAAAATTTTGTTGAAATACACAAATCCCGCATCTTACAGAAAGAAATCACAACCAGACCGGTGAAAGCGGACAAATACGCCCATATCAGCGACCAGGAACTGCTGGAACAGTTTCATGCCGACCACAATAATGAGTGGCTGGGCATCCTGCTGCAACGGTATACCCTGCTGCTGCTGGGGGTTTCCATGAAGTACCTGAAAAATGAAGAGGAAGCCAAAGACAGTGTGCAACAGATCTTCCTCAAAGTGATCCAGGAACTGCAGAAATACAAAGTGGAGTATTTCAAATCCTGGCTCTATATGGTGGCCAAGAACCATTGCCTGATGCGGATCCGAGAAAAACAGGGCAAAATGACCACTGAAATCAGTGAGCGGCATACCACCACTCCTGGTGAAGAGACCGACCGGCAGGCACTCATTCAGAATGACCATACCCTGGACCTGATGGAACGCTCCCTGGCTGAACTGAACCCGGAGCAGCAGCAATGTGTAACTTTGTTTTACCTTCAGAAAAAAAGCTACCAGGAAGTGAGTGAAGAGACCGGATTCAGTATGTTGCAGGTGAAGAGTTATATTCAGAACGGGAAGCGGAATCTGAGGTTGCTGGTGGAGAGGAAACTGAGGGAGGGGGCTGGTTGACAGGTTGATAGGTTGATAGGTTGATAAGGAAACAGCCAGCGTAAATATTCAAAATACCTTTTAATTAAGGTTATGTCAGAAAATTTAAAGGACATATTATCCAATGAGCATCCGGAGATTGATCAGGAAACGATGATGTTATACCTGCAGGGGAAACTTACGCCCGAGCAAAAGCATGAGGTGGAAAAAAGGATGATGCAGGGGGATTTTGAAGAAGAAGCGATGGAAGGCCTGCAGGCTTACAACGACAAGGAACAAATTCAGTATACGATTGAAGCCCTTAACCGCGATCTGAAGAAGAAAACCGAGAAAAAACAAAAACGCCGGGATAAACTAAAACTCCCTGATCAAACCTGGATAGTTATTTCAGTTGTTATTGTATTATTACTGGTAATAGTATCTTATTTCGTTATTAGAAGATTACTGCAGCATTAGCCAATTTGCCAATTAAACAGCCTATTTCAAATAGACACCGAAGCCCCTATTTAATGACAATCAGCTAATTAAAAAAAATTTCCCGGGTTTTCCACCGTCTTTTCACGTACCTACTCCCAATATGAACTTACCGTTAACTTTAGGTTAATCAGCGCAGGCCGGCTTAAAGCGGCCTACCTTACCAACGATTAAAACAACTTACCATGAGATGGGAAAAAGTGTCCTTTACACCCGAAAATGAAGTATATCATTTGTATAAGGATGAACAGAAAATCCTGACCCTTCATTTCCATCCTTTTTCACATTCGGCCCGGGTTGAAACCGGCAATGAAAAACGGGTGTTCCAGATCCGTAAAGAAGGCTTTCTCCGGAATAAGACCGTCTTACGTACCGAATATGGTATTAAACTTGGCGAACTGGGCCATGAGAACGGCCGCAGTTTTATCACGATTGAAAACGAGCGCTATTTTTATTCCATCATCAATAATCCGTTGGCGGAATTACAGATCTTCAAAGAACAGGCCGAAAAACCAATGATCACCTGTGGATTAAAAACGGATGATGGAAATCCGGAAGTACGTTTTAAAAGAGACAAGAATCAGGTTGATGGCTCCTATTCAAGTTTGCTGATGGCCTTGTGCTGGTATATGTTTTTGCCGGTTGCCCAGGAAAATACGGTTGCGCTTGTCCGTTAACTACGTACGGCATCAACTTTTCTTTATAGTTTCTCCCAACTCTCTTTTGCAAATTGCTCCAGGGAAGGATCCCTTGCTCCCATAAGCAATAACACGGTATTGTTACCAAGGTGCGGGCGGACTGTTTCAATAAAGGCATTCCGGTCCTCTACGAAGTAAGCCTGTTTGCCCAGTGCTTTCAGGTCATTGATCAGGTCATTGGCGGATATATCTTTTACGGCGGTGCCGCCGGCATAGAAGATCTCACTCATCCAGATCTCATCTTCGGGACGGAGGACGGCGGCCAGTTCTTTTACAAAATCAGCCCGGAGGAATTTGGTCGGCTTATAGCCATGGGGCTGAAACCAAGCCACCACTTTCGGGGCGATCGGCTGACAGGCCGCGATGGCCGCTGCACATTTCACCGGGTTATGGGCGTAGTCGTCAATCATCCAGACACCGTTCTTTTGTCCCAATACCTGGTGACGGCGATAGATGCCCTGGTAATCTTTCAGCGCTGCCGCACAGGTAGCCAGGTCTACACCCAATTGGTGAGCAACCGCCGTTGCTGCTATGGCATTTTCCATATTGTGTTTGCCAGGCAGGTGCAGACTGAAAGACTGGTTATTCAACTTGAAACTGATTTCCATGCCCACTTGTTTGAAATCGCTGGCGGCATAACCTGCATCATGACTTGTATCCGTGGCAAAATCATTGGCCCATTGCGAAGAGAGCGGGGCCGTCAATGGATGCGACTGGTTGGTGATAAATTTGCGGGAATTGTTTTTAAAGGTACCGAACAGGCTGAGCAATTCCTCAATCTCCTGGTGATCTTTATCAATATTCATCAGCAGCCCGATCTCGGGCTTATATTGAACAATTGAACCATCACTCTCATCCGCCTCAATCACCAACAACTCTCCGGCTCCCACTTTTGCATTCCCGATCTTTCCTTCTTTAATGATACTGATTAGCCCGGCCCCGCTGATAATACTGGGTTGCAGTCCGGCTTTCTCCAGAATGTCGAAGAGCATAGCACTCGTAGTGCTCTTGCCACTGGTACCCCCTACGGCGATCGTTTTCTTACTATCCGCAATCAGGGAGAGCAGTTCAGACCGGCGAAGAATGGGAATATTGAGCTGTTTGGCTTTCTGAACTTCCATCACCGTATCCTCAATGGCGGTGGAACAAACCACCAGGTCGGTCGTATCGGTAATCCCCGACCCGTCCTGGACAAAACAACGGATTCCATCGGCTTCCAGTTTTTCCTGGGTTTCATTATTTACACCGGGGGCAAAAAAACGGTCACTCCCGTTTACGTTTTT
>CAUJFR010000375.1 GCA_963169885.1 Bacteroidota bacterium | reverse complement strand
AGTTTATCACTCCTTATCTCTACTTCCTCTTTATTCTCTGGCTGCCATTTTCTGTTTCCCGTCAATGGTTGTTATTGATCGGTTTTATTACCGGCCTGACACTAGACTATTTCACGATGACACCGGGCCTGCATGCTGCCGCCTGCCTGCTGATTGCTTATGTACGGCCTTTCCTGATCACCATTCTTACGCCCAAAGACAGTACGGAGTTCAACTACCGCGAACCTTCACCCCGGGCCATGCAATGGACCCCTTATATGGTGTATGTTTTTGTACTCACGCTCCTGCATCATGGTTATATGGTTTTCCTCGAGTGGCTGAGTGTCGGCAGCTTTCTTGATTTTCTGATTAAAGTGGTGGCCACTACCGGTATCAGTTTGCTGATGATCCTGGCAGTTGAACTGTTATTTCCCCGTAAGATGAAGTTCAGGACCAACACCGCCTGATCGTAATTACTACGTGACAGCAAGAGAAAATTTTCTTAAATCTGTTTTTATTTTTAAATAGATTTGGAAACAGGCTTTTTGAATTCGTACTTTGTGTGACGATAATCTTTCTTCCTCACCTCCCATTTCATTGTATATAGCGCTCCATGTCTGTCTTTAATCAATCCAGAAGCCGAATCATCCGCTTTATTTTCCTCCTTGCATTCCTTGTAATTATTGGTCAGTTATTTTACCTGCAGGTCGTCGAAGGGAAGTACCGTCAGCTGGCGATGGACAATGCGGTATTTGCTAAAGTAGTGTGGCCCGAACGGGGCATTATCTTCGACCGGGATGGGAAAGCCATTCTGAACAACACTATTATCTATGACCTGATGGTAACGCCTGCTGAAGTAAAGGGTATTGACACCCTGGAGTTTTGCCGGCTCATAGGTATTGATACAGCAGAATTTAAGAAGAGGGTGCTGGATGCCCGATTCAAAAATACCGCCGTGCGGCCTTCCGTATTCAAAGGACTGCTCACCAAGGAACTGCAGGCCCGCTTTGAGGAAAACAGCTGGAAGTACCCGGGGTTCAACCTGGTGGAACGTCCGCTGCGGACCTACCCCTTCAATGCAGCCGCCCATATACTGGGTTATATCCGGGAAGCGGATACAAAAGATATTGAGAACTCAGGAAACTATTACCGGCAAGGGGATTTCATTGGAAAAACCGGACTGGAATCTTTTTATGAAAGTGTACTGATGGGTCAGCGCGGGGTGCAGTATATGATCAAGGATAATAAGAACCGGCTGGTGGGACATTACGAGAACGGGGCTTTTGATACCGCTTCAGTGGCTGGAAGAGGGCTTCGTACGTATATAGATATTGAACTGCAACAAATGGCTGAGCAACTGATGAGTAATAAAGTAGGCGGCCTGGTGGCGATTGATCCCAAGACAGGCGGCATCCTCGCCATGGTCTCAGGGCCCAACTTCAACCCCAATGATCTTACCGGATCTGAAGGCAGTAAAAACTACAGCCGGATGGTGCTTGATGTTACAGGTCCTATGCTCAACCGGGCTATTGGTGGTCGATATGAACCGGGTTCCACCTTTAAACCATTGGGTGCCCTGGTGGCATTGAATGAAGGGGTGATAACGCCGGAGTATGGTTATCCCTGTGGAGGGAGGTATACATTATGCGGACATGGGAAGCCTCAATGTACACACGCAGGTAATGGACACGCCGCGAATGTCCGTTTGTCCATTGCCAATTCCTGCAATGCCTACTATGCCCACGTTTACCGGCTTACGGTGGATAATCCCAAGTACGGGAACGTCAAAAACGGTTATCTGCAATGGAAAAAGTATATGAATACCTTTGGTTTGGGTGTGCGGCTGGGGCTGGATATTCCAAATGAAATTTCAGGCTTAATACCTGATACTTCTGTTTACAACAGGGAAAATGCTAACTACTGGACCTCCTGTACCAATCTTACCCTGGGTATCGGCCAGGATAAAATGCTGACCACCCCGCTGCAAATGGCCAATGCGATGTGTATTATTGCCAACCGGGGCTATTATTACACCCCGCATTTTGTGGAGAAGATCGATGGAGAAACTGCTGATGATACTACATTAGTGAACCGCTTCCGGGTCAAGCATGATGTATTGACTCATATCCCTGATACTGCCTTTAATGCGGTGATCGAAGGGATGAACGATGTGGTGAAATTTGGTACGGCCCGGGTTGCCCAGATTCCGGGCATTGATGTATGTGCTAAAACAGGTACTGCGGAAAACTATACGATCCTGGATGGCCGCCGGATTAAATTGCCAAACAACTCCATGTTTGTTTGTTTTGCCCCAAAGGATAACCCGAAAATCGCGATTGCCGTGTTTGTGCAGAATGCAGGTTATGGTGCCACCTGGGCCGGACCGATCTCCCGGCTGATGGTAGAAAAATTTCTGAATGATACCCTGATGACCAAAAGCAAGGCTGATCTGGAACGTATTTCGAAGACCAACCTGATGCCGGCCTATTTCAAAAGGGTGCAATTCAAAGAAGATTCGATCCGGGCCTTCAAATGGTACCAGACCACGAAGGACAGCAGTTATATCAAGCGGTATGTAAAAACAGCTCCTAAGCAGCCTTCTAATCCGGCAGATAAAAAGCAACCGGTGCATGTGGCTGATGAATGGATGGCCATACTTCCGGACCGCAATCCCTTCTTAAAAACCATGAACAGCAAGCGCTCATGAGACCCCAAAACGCCGCCATATCCAAAGGCATCGACTGGAGCCTGGTCTGGATCTACCTGCTGCTCGTGAGTATCGGACTGACTGCCATCTTTGCGGCTACCTATAAAGAAGGGGATGCGGTTGTTCAGTCCTTTATCGGGTTTAAAACCGATTACAGCAAACAGTTTTACTTCTTCCTTTTTTCCTTTGTACTCGGGTTTGTGATCTTACTGACGGACAGTAAATTCTTTTCCGCCACGGCCAATCTGTTATATGCCCTGGGTATTTTCATGCTCCTGTTGGTGTTTCCCTTCCATTCACCTATCAAGGGGACGGAGTCGATCATAAAACTGGGGGCTTTTAACTTCCAGCCGGCGGAACTCTGTAAGATCTTCGTAGCCCTGGCTTTATCCAAATACCTGTCAAGACCCGAAACGGATTTTACCAAAACCCGCACACAACTGATCGCAGCAGGCATTGCTCTTTTCCCCGCTGC
>CAUJFR010000374.1 GCA_963169885.1 Bacteroidota bacterium | reverse complement strand
CGGCAATCTGGGCAATGCGCCCGAAATCAAAACGCTCGAAACCGGCAAAAAAATGGCCCGTTTTTCGGTAGCCACCAGTGAGGTTTATCGTAATGCCAAAGGGGAGAAAGTCACAGATACCCAGTGGCACAACCTGGTGGTTTGGGGTAAGATGGCGGATATCGCCGAAAAGTACCTGGCCAAGGGCCGCGAAGTACTGATCGAGGGAAAGATCGTCAACCGGAGCTACAATGACAAGGAAGGACAGAAAAAGTATGTCACCGAAATCCAGGTGAACGAACTTGTCCTCCTGGGCGGCCGCTCCAACGAAGCGTAGTATTTAGCCACGAAATTGCACGAAAACACACAAAGTGTTACCAGGAGATTTCGTGGCATTTTTATCTTTTACTATGTCAGAAATCATATACAAAGAGGAATCTTATAAAATTATCGGTCTTTGCATGGAAGTGTGGAAGTATCTGGGGTATGGTTTTTCAGAAGTCGTATATAAGGATGCTATGGAGCTCGAATTTATTGAGCACAACATCCCCTACCTTCGGGAGCATGAACTTTTCGTTTTTTATAAAGCGAATAAGTTAAAACACAAGTTCAGATCGGATTTCACCATGTATAATAAGATTATTGTAGAAGTAAAAGCGAATGAGGCACCTGCATTTAGTGAAAATTTCGAACAAACCCTGAACTACCTGAGGGCTACAGAAATGAGACTGGGTCTTATTGTGAACTTTGGAAAAAAACGGCTTGAGTATAAACGTATTATAGTATAATCTTTGGCAGCCCTTTACATTTCGTGAGTTTTTGTGTTGTTTCGTGGCAAACATAAAAAGGCTTTAGCCTGTTTAATTATTTCTGTGGCAAAACTATGAGTGGATTTAAAATAGATATATCTAATCAGTTTTTTACCCTGGCTGCCGATCTGATCAATCAGACCGACCGGACTATTTTTCTTACCGGCAAAGCCGGTACGGGTAAAACTACTTTTCTGAAATATATCCGCGAGCATTGCACCAAGCAGATGGCCATCGTGGCACCCACCGGGGTGGCGGCTATCAATGCAGGAGGGGTAACCATCCATTCCTTTTTTCAGTTGCCCCTGGCGCCATTTATTCCCGTGACGCGCGGACAAGGCTTTGCTCCGGCCGGACAAGAGATCAGCAATCCCCACAGCCTCGTCAGCCGGCTTCGCTTTAATGGCGATAAGAAAAAAGTGATTCAGCAACTGGAGCTTCTTGTTATTGACGAAATCAGTATGGTCAGAGCTGATATACTGGATGCAATTGATACTGTGCTGCGGCATGTACGACGTAAACCCCGCGAACGCTTCGGAGGCGTACAGCTATTATTTATCGGCGATATGTTCCAGCTCCCGCCGGTGGTAAAAGAACCAGAGTGGAACCTGCTTTCAGCACATTACAGCAGCCCCTATTTTTTTGATAGCCTGGTCCTGAAAGAAAACCCGCCTCTTTATATTGAGTTTGACAAAATTTACCGGCAGCGGGAAGCTGATTTTATCAGCCTGCTTAACCAGGTACGAAACAATGAACTGAACCCGGAAGGATTGGCAATCCTTGAAAGCCGTTTTCAACCAGGCTTCCGTCGGACAAACGATGACGGTTATATTATCCTGACCACGCATAATGAACAGGCCCGGAATATTAATAACCAGCAATTGCAACAACTTAACAGTCCCGCAGTACAGTATGAGGCGGAACTGGAGAATGATTTTCCTCCGAATGCTTTTCCGGCTGAACAGCTACTGGTGCTCAAAGAAGGAGCACAGGTCATGTTTATCCGGAATGACAGCGCAGAAAAAGGAAAGCGGTTTTTTAACGGTAAAATCGGTAAGGTCACCCGACTGGAAGATAAAAAGATCTACGTGCGCTGCGAAGGAGATGAAGAAATAGAGGTGGTCAGGGAGAAATGGGAAAATATCCGCTATTCGCTGGACAAAGCCAGCCAATCTATGAAAGAAGAATTATTGGGATCCTTTACCCAATATCCATTGAGATTGGCCTGGGCGATAACGATCCACAAAAGCCAGGGACTCACTTTTGAAAAAGCCATTATCGATGCCGGGGAAGCATTTGCAGCAGGACAGGTTTATGTAGCCCTGAGCCGGTGCACCAGTTTAGCCGGTATGATCCTGAAAAGTAAAGTAAGAACAAACAGCCTTTTTACCGATCCGCGGATTGTTGAATTTACGCGCCGGAGCGCCAGTTCTGATTTACTGCAAAACGAATTGAAAGCGGCCCGCCGGGTGTATCAATTGAAATTGTTGATCAGCGCTTTCAGTTTTGACAGGCAGGTTGGGGAAGTGCTTGAATTAAAAAAGCTGATACTGGAGAATACCGGAAGTTTTACAAAAGAGGCTAGGGCCTGGACAGAAGAACTGTTCGCCAAACTAAGTACATTACATGAGACTTCCTGCCGGTTTCACCAGTGGCTTGAAGGACAGTTTCAAATGGCTGTATTGCCGGAAGAAAATCCGGTATTGCTGGAACGGCTCCAAAAGGCAACCGGGCATTTCGCCCAGGAGGCGGAATCGGTCATCGCCCATATTAATAAGCCAGCGATGGTAACAGATAGCCTGCAACAGGCAAAAGAAGTGAACGAGCTACTAAAGGATTTATTTGCCGGATTATCCCTGGCGGTTCACCTCTATAAAGGGTTCGACGGTAGTCTGGATACAGATAGCTGGCATCAACGGCGCCGCAGTTTTGTTTTGCCTTTTTATTCTGTAAATGTATATGCGGGTGTCAGTTCCGCGGTTACTGAAAGCAGTAGTCACCCGGATTTATACAATGCACTAAAGAAACAACGCGACGACTTCTGCGCTCAGAAGGATCTGCCCGTTTATATGGTGGCGTCAGGTACCACGCTTGGCGAAATGTGTCTTTACCTGCCTCATGATCTGCAGGAAATGCGTAAGATCAGCGGGATGGGAGCGGTCAGAACAGAACAATACGGACAAGTTTTCCTTGATATTATACTGGATTATTGTCAGGAACATGGGCTGGCGTCCCGGATACATACAAAAGATGAAAAGCGGGAACGTAAGCCCCGTAAGTCAAATGCGCCTCAAAAAGGAGATTCACACCGGGCCAGTTTTGATCTGTTCAGGAAAGGACACCCAATTAAAGAAATAGCGGATCTGCGGAAGCTGGCAGTTTCCACTATTGAAGGACACCTGACCAGGTTTGTAGCTTCTGGTGATATTGCGGTTGCTTCGTTGATGAGCTCGGAGAAATATAATAAGATAGAATCGGCAATCAGCAAAGCAGATGGCTATGCAACGGCTCCAATAAAACAAATGTTAGGGGAAGATGTCAGTTTTGCTGAAATAAGATGGGTACTGGCAGCCAAAGGCCTTGACCGGATCAGCTCAACGGATTAACAGGACCGTTCCTTTTTTTACAGATTTTGACTGCCCGGGTAATATATATTCACAAAGCCACGTAAACATTGAGGTTTCTCCTTTTTTTCCGGCCGGACTTCCGTTCCATTTTTCAAGCGGATTCCTGCTGCTGAATACTAACTGCCCCCAGCGGTTGTAAATGTTCAATTTATATGATTTTGCTGCAGCGACACTTCCCTGTGGTCCGAATTGGTCATTCAGCCCATCACCATTCGGGGTAAATCCAGTTGGGAAAATCAGTTCGCGGCAGGTTGAATCAAGGGAGACCACCCCGCTATCCATAGCCGTGCAAATATCCTGTCCGGTTACAATTACTGTATAAATACCCGTCCCAAGATTGGTAGCTACCGGACTATTCTGTAACGGGTTTGTATTCCAGCTAAAATTAACCGGTGTGGAGCCCGCTCCCTTTACAGTGGCAACCAGGGATCCTCCTGTATTGGTTTCACAAGCGGCCGGGTTAACCTGCGCTACATTTACATCTACTATTAATATATCTCTGGTGGTGGTGGAGAACAGATTACCCGGACCTTCAACAGTAAGGGTAACCGTATAGTTACCTGGATAGGCATAGGTATGTGTCGGGTTTGCAAGACCGGATGTATTGTTACCGGACGAAAGCGGATCGTCAAATTCCCAACGGAAACTGGTCGGACAATGGGCCGATGTATTGGTAAACTGAATAGTACGATCCGCACTGCAGGTAAAAGTAAAGGCTGCTTCATTCGGTGGAGCCGCACTGATATTGATGGAGTCTACGGCGAAACCATCATAATTATTACAGGTTGTACCAGCGCCGAATATAAACCGGAAGATTACAGAAGGCTTACCACCAAGATCCGGGATGGTTTTGGATACCCGGACCCAGTTTTTACTGCCGCTTCCTCCCCTGCAGGATCCATTATTAGCGAGGTTATTACCGGTCCACCCATGCGTGCTTCCATTGGTGCCGGCCATGCCATTCAGTCCGTTGATACCCGGTGTATTGAACCAGTTTTTATTAAAACAATCCTGTCTTTCATTGGCAACACCAAGGGTCGTCCAGTTAAGACCTTCATCCAATGAATATTGAAAGGAGGCGCCGTCCCATTGCTGTTCGGTTTCCCAGAACAGTTTCATCGTAAGTAAAGGGTATTGAATATTGCTGAAATCAAAGCAAGGGCTTTGCAGCCAGGATTGTTCCCCGGATCCATAATTGCTACCTGCAGACAATCCCCCAACCACCCAGCACCGGGTTCCATCTCCGGCCTGATTGATCACCGCTTTGGCTGGTGTTCCCCATTGCCAGGTAGAACTATTATTTGCAGTGGTCCATCCCCCGTTACTGGTTTCAAAGCTTTCCTGGTATGGGAAACTGGTTATTGTTTGAACGCATTGAGCGGTCAAAACGGTTGTATAGCAAACCAATAATGAGATGTGTATAATCGAAAGGGTGTTCGGGTTCGTTAATTTATTGTTTGGTTCAAGCCGAGAATGATATCACTC
>CAUJFR010000373.1 GCA_963169885.1 Bacteroidota bacterium | reverse complement strand
ACTGATCACCACTTCGGTACCTTTTTCCAATTCACTGTTCAGGTGTATATCGCCACCCAACAGATTTACATAACGCTTGACAATCGGAAGCCCCAGACCGGTACCCTGAATATTACTTACATTCTTGGCCCGGAAAAAAGTGCTGAACAAATGGGGCTGGTCTTCCTCCGGTATACCAAGTCCCTGGTCGCGGACCGAAATATTTAATACGCTATTTATCGTATTGGTACAAAGCCAGACCTTTTTCCCTTCCCCGGAAAACTTGATAGCATTGGAAATCAGGTTCAGCATGATATTTTTCAGCATCCGTTTATCGGTCTTAAAATTACCATCCCCGATACAATCCAATACAATTTCCTGGCCGCTCTTTAAATGGGCCTTCATCTCATCCACCACATCCTCCACAAAGTCCTTGACTGAAAAAACCGTGACCGTTACCCCCACTTTCCCCTCCTCCAGTTTTCCCAGGGACAGAAAATCTTCCAGCAGTTCGTTCATATGATTCACAGAATCCTTAATCCGGCGGATGTGTTTTTCCCTTTTTTCAAACTCCTCCCCCGAAGGATATTTCGAGACCAGGGTGGCTGAAGAAAGAATGGTACTCAGCGGTGTTCTGAACTCATGAGAAGCCATAGACACAAAGCGGCTTTTGATTTCATTCAGCTGCCGCTCTTTATCCAGCGATTCACTTAGCTCCTGCTGCGACTCTTCCAGCTTCTGCAAGGCTTCTTTCAGGATAATCGTTCTTTCCTCTACCTTACCTTCCAGATCCGTATTCAGTTTACGGATATCATCACTGATTTTCTCCAGTTCCATTTTCTGGCGCAACAGGTTTTTCTCAATTTCTTTACGGGCGGTGATATCCACGATAAAGCCGATCACAAAATCCTCGTCCTTTTGTTTGTAATGACTCAGACTCACTTCCACGGGGAATTCGCTACCGTCTTTCCGGCGGGCATAAAGATCCCGGCCGGAGCCCATGGTGCGATTGGAAGGGTGTTTATAGAATCCTTCCCGCAATCCTACATGGCGATCCAGGAAACGCATTGGAATCAGTTTCTCTATTTTTTCTTCAATCAGTTCCTCAGCTCCGTAACCAAACATCCGTTCTGCAGCCGGATTTACCAGTACAATACTGCCGGATTTATCAGTCAGCAGGATCCCCTCTGTAGCATTCTCGAACAGGGAAGCCATATGCGTTTTTTCATGGGCAAAATTCTGCTGCATCTTTTTCAGGTAAAAAATTACCACTACGGAAAACACCACTACAAACAGGGAATAGATTTGAGAGAGGAGGGCCCGGGTAATATCATCGTCATCTTTTTTAAAATAAATGACAAGAGCGGTCATAACAACCATACTTATTACACCGGCTGCCAGCGTTGATCGCCAGCCCGGGATGAAAGCCGTGAGAATCACAAAAAGCAGCAGCCCGCTGACCGAAAGCTGATAGTCACGGAATAAAAAAGCTAACGTGAGAGAAAAACTAAATACGAGGATGGCCCAATAGGTCATCGACCGTCCGTTAAGATTATCCATTTGCCGGAAAATTAAGCAAGATAATCTGAAAAAAAGAGTGTATAAAATTTTTAGTGCCTCTCCAGTAATTCTTTTTCCATAGAGATGGCCTTGGGGAAAAGAATGTCGTTTTCAAGATAAATATGCTGCACAAGGTCATCATCAAGCTCTTTGATCAAAGAATATGCCAGCCGGTGACTGGTACAGGCATTCTCGGGCGCAGTATAGTTATTAGTGAGTTCTCTTAATTGAGTAAGCGTTTTCCCAATACTGTTATGTTCATCATGCATCAGGTCTTCCACGGGTTTACGCAACGTACGTACCAACAAACTGGCATAAGACTCCTTACTTTCATACGCATGACTGATCTGGCGGATATAGGGGAATATCACTTCTTCTTCCTGCAGTAAATGAGGAATCATGGTCTTATCGAGAAAACTGACCTTTCTTTCCACTTCGGACAGGTAGGGATACTTTTTGCGGTGTTCCTCCACAAAGCGGGTTACCTGGTCTTTTATTACCGGCAGTGATTTCCGTAAATAAGCATGGTGGATATTGATAATATACTCCGTCAGAAAATCCATGCTCCAGGTATCATATGGCAAAGATGCCGGAATAGTGACCTGGCGGCAGGCGGCTTCCAGTTCTGCCAATACCTGTTCCGTATTCAGCTGTTGGGTTTCCAGCACCATTTTCAGCGGCCAGCGGGCCCCGCAACAATACTCAATAGCATACTTACGGAAAACAGAAGCCGTACGGTAATGTTCTTTCACAATATCCGCGGCACAGGCATTCTCATTAATCACCGTAGAGGAGGTCAGCTTCATGTTACAAGTTTCACGGGCAAAATAACATTCTGGATATCCCAAAAACCTGATTTAAATCATCTTTTATATTCAAAAAAGACCAGCAGCGGCCAACTGGGAAAAAACCCGTAAAAAAAGAGACTGACTTATATCACTTACTGGCATGATGAAGGTCATTTTCAGGTACTAGAGGCCGTTGTACTTTTGACCCAGAGGTGAAAAAATACACTTAAAATGTGGCTCATGAAAATGAGCTATCGTTGGTTTTTGTTTCAATGTCAACCCCCAGTTCCCTGGGGGTTTCTCTTTTATAAGTACGAGGTACGAAGTACGAAGTCTCCTAAAGCAGATACTCCCTCCCACTCACTACTCACTACTCACCATTCACCATTCCCCATTCACTATTCACTATTTTCTTAACTTCAATGTATGAAGCCACTCCGGTTTTCTCTATTCTTACTGACCCTGTTCTCCGCCTGCGGCAAACCTGCCGCGGAAAAGGACAAAATATTTCCAGTTGTATCGATCAGCAGTCCGGCCAATGGACAAAACTTTACGCCCGGGCAACCGATTCCCATTACCGCCCTGGTTACAGACGAGACCTATATTGCGGAGGTACATATACATGTCAGCAATACAAATACCGGTGAACTGCTGATGGATGTACATGAATACCCGGCCGGTAAGACTGGCAATATCAGTCAGTCCATAACTGCTGTGGCCGGGGTAAATTATAAGATCCAGGTCATTGCCAAGGACCGGGCGGTCAATGAAACCAACAGTACGGTATTGGTTTCCTGCAACTGAGCAGTTCCTATCTTTGCCGCATGCATATTGATATACTGACCGTTTTACCCGAATTACTGGAAAGCCCCTTTGCCCACAGTATGATGAAAAGGGCCCAGGAAAAAGGCCACCTGACCATCCGTGTACACCAGCTCCGCAAATGGGCGGTGAATGACTATGGACAGGTGGATGATTACCAATATGGTGGTGGCGCCGGTATGGTGATGATGTGCGAACCCCTCGCCAAAGCAATCGAAGAACTTTCGGCCGACCGGAAATTTGATGAGATCATTTATATGACGCCCGACGGTGTCACTTTCAACCAGAAAATGGCCAACGCTTTTTCCCTGAAGGAAAACCTGCTGATCATCTGTGGCCACTATAAAGGCATTGATGAACGCGTCAGGCAACAATTTGTTACCAAAGAAATTTCCATTGGCGATTTCGTACTCAGCGGTGGTGAAATTCCCGCGGCCCTGCTCGTGGATGCCATTGGCCGGCTCATACCCGGTGTACTGAATGATGAGACGTCTGCCCTGACCGATTCCTTTCAGGATAATTTACTGGCCCCGCCGGTTTACACCCGCCCGGTTGATTTTCGCGGACTCAAAGTACCAGATGTACTTATGAGTGGCAACCATAAACTTATTGAGGACTGGAGGCACGATCAGGCCATTCTGCGAACCAAAGACCGCCGGCCGGACCTGCTGCAGGGGCAGTAGACTGAATTAGCGTACTTTTAGTAACCTTTTGCTTCCACACTAAAAGTTTGCATATGACAAAGCGATTCCTTTTCTGGATGACCCCTGTCTTTTTCGCAG
>CAUJFR010000372.1 GCA_963169885.1 Bacteroidota bacterium | reverse complement strand
TGGCACTGGAGTCCGGAGTATAACTGGGACATGAATTTTGCGGTGCAGGGATATAACGAATGTCTGATTATGTATGTACTGGCTGCTTCATCGCCCACGCATACCGTACCTGCCGAAGTCTATCATGAAGGCTGGGCTGCCAATGGAAAGATCAATGAAAATGCGGCTTTGTATGAAGGGGTACAGTTGCAACTGAATCACAAAGGGGAAAAAGGAACAGTGGGGCCCTTGTTCTGGGCGCATTATTCCTGGCTGGGACTGGATCCGCGCGGACTGAAAGATAAATATGCAGATTACTGGAAGGAGAATACCAGCCATTCAAAGATTCATTATAAATGGTGTGTGAATAATCCGAAAAAATTTATCGGGTATGGCCCGGATAGCTGGGGACTTACTTCCAGTTATTCTATGAGAGGGTATGCCGGTCATGCCCCAACTATGAAGAGGGATTTGGGGGTGATTTCTCCCACGGCCGCTTTATCCTCTTTCCCCTACACACCCAAGGAATCCATGGCCGCCATGCGGAACTGGTATACGAATAAGAAAGTTAATTTATGGGGACCTTTTGGTTTCTATGATGCGTTCAGCGAAACCGAAAACTGGTATATACCCCGTTATCTGGCGATAGACCAGGGGCCGATTGTGGTGATGATGGAAAATTACCGCAGCGGGCTGCTCTGGAATTTATTTATGAGTTGTCCGGAAATCAAAGCCGGATTGACTAAACTCGGGTTTGAAAGCCCGCATCTTAAAAAATAACAGGTTATGAAAAAATACTGTCTGCTTGTTTTACTGTTTATACCACTCAGCACGCTGATACGGGCACAGGACCTCAATCTGTTTAAAAAGGAATGGATCATCCAGAACGGGGATACCTTGCCTTACCGTATTTTATTACCCGACGCATATGATTCGTCCAGGTCTTACCCCCTGGTATTATTTCTCCATGGCCGGGGTGAAAGTGGTTCGGACAATGAGAAACAACTGACCCACGGGGCTAAACTCTTTGTAACGGATAGTTTTCGTAAAAAATATCCGGCTATTGTCGTTTTCCCCCAATGCCCGGCCAATAACTATTGGAGTAATGTTCAGGCAGTAACAGAAGGCAGCAAGAATGGGAAGCGTGTATTTTATTTTATTCCAGGCGGCGAGCCCACCAGGGCCATGCAGGGTGTAATGGGCCTGATGGAAAACCTGCAGGCCCGTTTCCGGATCAACCGGCAACAGGTCTATGTAATGGGCTTATCCATGGGCGGAATGGGTACTTTTGAACTGGTCAGACGGATGCCAGGTACATTTGCCGCCGCCATCCCGATCTGCGGTGGGGCAAACCCGGCTACGGCTTCAAAGCTCACCGGCACCAGTTGGTGGGTTTTTCACGGGGAGAAAGATGATGTCGTGTTACCGGTCAACAGTATTCAGATGGTGAATGCGTTACGGAAACTGAAAGGCAAGGTGAAATTCACCCTGTATCCGGAAGCCAATCATAACAGCTGGGACCCGGCTTTTGCTGAACCGGAATTGATGAAATGGTTATTTTCACAACGGAAAAAACCGGGTTCAACCAACAAATAAAGTTATGTTGAAAAAGTATTTGCTTCTTTTAGTGCTGACAGGGTTCAATGTGGCCGACATGAGTGCACAGATAAACAGAACCATTTCTTTTGCGGCGAATCCCGTTGTAGCACACCGCGGTGCCTTTAAGAAAAACGGGTTTCCGGAAAATTCAATTGCTTCACTGAAAGAAGCCATCCGTCTCGGTTGTACCGGTGCGGAGTTTGATGTCCGGATGACGGCCGATGATTCCCTCGTGATCAATCATGATCCGCACCATAACCGCCTGGAAATTGAAAAAACAAGCTTTGCCGAACTCCGTCATTTCCCATTGGCTAACGGTGAGCCATTGCCCACCCTGCGGTCTTACCTGCTGGCCGGAATGGAAAGGAATACACATACCCGCCTGGTACTGGAGATCAAACCCTCCGGCATCAGTAAGGAGAGAGCAAAAATCATTGCAGGTAAAGTATGGCAGCTGGTGAATGAACTGAAAGCCGCACCCTGGATAGTGTATATCAGTTTTGATTATGAGATACTGAAAGAAATGCGTCGTCTGGATCCTAAAGCCAGCTTGCAATTCCTGGATGGTAATATTGCTCCTGCTCAGTTAAAAGCCGATGGTATCAACGGGGCAGATTATCATTTTTCGGTATTTAAAAAGAATCCGCATTGGATTAAAGAGGCCAAAGAAAATGGTATCGTCCTCAATGCCTGGACGGTGAATGATGAAGAAACCATGCGATGGCTGATCAAAGAAGGGTTTGATTTTATTACCACGAATGAGCCGGAGAAAATACTTCAATTAGCCAATTAGCCTGCTAAGAGGTGGATCGAAAATGTTGGATTTTATTTTTTCTACGCAATCTGTTTTTTCACAATGCACCCCTACGGGGTGAAAGGACAATTGGTTTTATTCCGGGGATCACAATACACCCCTAACGGGGTGATACGTGGGATTCGGTTGTCACATTGGGTTTCTACCAACAATGCACCCCTAGCGGGGTGAAAAATGCAATTGGTTTTATTCCGGAGATCACAATACACCCCTAGCGGGGTGATACGGGCAATTGGTTTTATTCCGGAGATTACAATGCACCAATGGAGAAGTGATTGGTTGATTCATTATTACAGGGGTGATGAAAAATGTTCAAATTGATGTAAATGTATTTGTCTTTTCACCCCGTTAGGGGTGCATTGTTGGTAGCCCAAAGCAATAACGTATGCCCCCTCACCCCTTTAGGGGTGTATTGTGATACGATATGAAAAGGTATTGCCCAGGCTCTTCATCTGATCCTTCTAAGAAACCTCATTGGCTAATTGGCATATTGGCACATTATGTATTTTTTCCCCGCTTTAGGACTAACTCTTTATACTCATCAGAAAATCAAACAAATTCACTTCCGAACTGATGCCGAGTTTTTTTCTTAACCGGTAACGGCTGATCTCCACACCGCGGACGGAGATATTCATCAGTTGCGCGATTTCCTTGGTGGACAGGTTCATCCGCAAATAGGCAGAGAGTTTTAATTCATTGGCCGTAATGGTCGGATATTTTTCCTTGAGCACCACCACAAAATCACTGTGTACTTTGTCAAAGTGGTGGGTAAAATGCTCCCAGTCCTTGTCCATTTTCTCATCTTCGCCCAATACCTTCATCATTTTTTTCAACTCGCTGGCCGCCTTTTCATTGTCAACGGCCTTGGTCAGCTGACTCAGCTCGGCTTTTATTTTGCTGAGCAACTCTCCTTTCTGTACCAGGTGCATGGCATTGGTGGCGAGTTCCGAGTTCTTGAAATCCACTTCGGCCAGCAACTTTTCATTTCGCAAAGTCACCAGTTCGTTTTCGGCCTTATTGATCTCCAGCTGGTGCAGGTATTGCAATCGTTTCTGTTCTTCCTCGTATTTCTCCTGCTGCAGATTGAATTTTTTCTTCTGCCATTTATACAGGAAATAAAAACCAATACAACCGATCAGTACATAGACCAGGTAAGCCCAAAGGGTCTGGTACCAGGGAGGAAGGATCCGGAATGTATAAATATAAGGTGCTGATTCATTGCCCAGATTGTTGCGGACCTTTACCTCGAAATGATAACTGCCGGCGGGTAAATGGGTATATTCTTTATCGGTCTTGGAAGTCCACTCACTCCAGCTGTCATCAAAGCCCCTTAAGCGGTAACTGTACTCAAGACTGGATTGCTGCCCGAATAACGGAGACGAATATTCGAAATGCAGTGTTCCCCATTTGTGCGCAATGGCTGGTTCTGTCTGGCTGCCGGTATCGGCTGAATAACCACCGAACAACACACTGTCACGCCGGTTGAAGATCCGTACATTCCGTATCATCACTTCCAGTGCCGGTAAATTCTTTTTGTATTTCTCATAGTTGATCAGGAAAAAGCCTTTCTCTGCCCCGATAAAGACATTGTTATTATTCACCGGATAAATAAACTCAAAACCACTCAGCATTTTACTGCTCAGCTCGGGCAGGTGGATCAGTTGTGGTTTTTTATCATGCCTGTCCAGTACACCCAGTTGCTTGTCGTGTATGAACCAGATATTTCCTTCTGTATCTTCTTTCAGGTAACGGATACTCTGCTGACCGAGCAGTTCCTGGTAATAGGCAGAGGGAATAAACCGGTCTTTGGCCGCATCAAAACTATACACGCCTTTTTCAGTGGCTACCACTACTTCATTATTCACCTTGTATACATGGTTATTCAGCGTGGATGGCAAACCGTTGGCCACAGTATACAATCGCGAACGGTATTGACCACTGCCATCCGGACTCACTTTATAAACTCCGTGATACGGATGCGATACCCATACCGTATTGTCTTTATCAATGGCTACAAAGCGACAGGACTCATCCAGTCCTTTCACGGTTTCAGCCGGAACAAAACGATTTGCTACGTAATCAAAAAAGCTGAGACCGAGATAAGTGCCGGAGATCATCCGCGGGGTAGGGAACACGGTCGACAAAGGGGTGAAGTTCCAGACGCCTTTCTGTCCATTAAAGAATGGAGTAGCTGTATTGCCATTTACTACAAAAGCGCCTTCATGATGACCCAGTAATAAAGTATTGTTGATCGTGGCCAGCCCCCAGACCTGTCCGGAAGTATTGGCTACCTGGGTAAACTGACCTTTACTGAAACTATAATCCTGCAGCGACTGCAGCGGTACCGAATACAATCCGGATGAAGTACCGGTATACAAGAGGTTATTATGAATAATGGCGGAATAGCCCGAACCATCCTGCGAATAGGGACTGATCCGTTTGATCGCACTGTTGTATGCTACAAAATCCACCCCGTTATCCAGGCCAAGCCATAGATTTTGCTGCCGGTCCAGGAAAATACTGAGGATATTGTTGTTTTGCAGTCCTTCTTTCCGGGTGAACTGCTGGATCAGATTTCCTCTTGTGTCAATGATCTGGACCCCGTTATTATTGGTGGCGAGGGCCACCCACTCTGCAGTAATAGAAGTGGCGGCATAGATCCGCTCTTTTTCGATCTGGGCCAGGGCTGGAGACACAAGTTTTGTTGCAACACCCTTACTTAATATATATATACCGTTTTTGAGGGTGGTGATCAGGCTGCTGTCTGTATTGATGGGTAAAAAGGCGGTCACCGGATCGTTGGCCGGCAACTGATTCACGGTTTGTACGGGCGACCAGATATTATTAGTGAATTCCAGGATCCCGTTCTGGTAGTCATGCGCATAAAGCTTTTCACCACATACGCCCAGGTGTGACCATTCCATGGGAGCTTTAAATACAGCCATCGCATTGCCGGTATACCTGAAGATTTTACCGGATGTACGGAAATAAATATCTTTTTTGTACAGACAGATATCCCAGACATCACCAAAAGAGCGCTCATTTTCAGGGAGTAAGTCAACCAGCGATGTGAATTGAAGGCTGCCATTCCGACCCGGGGAAAAATAACCCAACTCATCTTGTCCGCCCGCATAAATTCTATCACCAGCACCGGTTTCAATAGATCGTACAATGGTTCTGTTCGGAAGGGGAGACAGATTCCAGTACTTTCCGTCAAAACTTAAAACTCCTTCATTATTAGCCAGATAGATGATCCCTTTCCGGTCCTGGCGGATATCCCAGTTCTGAAGACCGGCCGCATAAGCCTGTTTTGAGTAGTTTATAATGTCGGGTAAGCCAATTGTATTTTGGCTAAAAACCGATACAGGCAGTAAAATCAGGAAAAAAAATAATATTCTCATGATGGGGGCAACAATTCGTAATGTG
>CAUJFR010000371.1 GCA_963169885.1 Bacteroidota bacterium | reverse complement strand
TGTACGTGTAAATGCGAAAACTTCATAGCCTTTTCAATCTCACTTCTGTTTATTCAATATTATTTCTGAGGCGCTGGAAATGCTGTTTGTTTAACCAAAGCGATTACCCGATCATTATACTTGTTTCTTATTTCAGCGGCCCCACTCACCACTCACCACTCACTACTTCCCACTTACTTTTTAAGAAAGCTATACACGACTATCTCTCCCTTCTGGTAACTGCATACCCACGCTTCCAGCCGGTTTTCGCTTTCAAAAATGTCAACCCCTACAGGATGTCCTCCACAGGGCAAAGATGCCACTTTCTCAAAGTTATCGGCGTTGATTTTGTACACATCCACGAAGTCACTGGTATAACAGGTGACAAAAATAAATTTGTGGTTTTTGGACAAGGCAATGGTCCTGGGCTGGGCGTGGGTGGAGGTACTGAAAAGGGACTTTCCGGACTTAGCATCCAGGCAGGCTATCTTGCCAATCCTGTTGTAGGAAACAAATAAATGGCCGCTGGTATCTAAAACAATATGCCGGGGGCTGTTCTGCACCTGGAGGATGGTATCTGTTTTCCAGGTGGTATTATCGATGACCGCAAGCGATGAGCCTCCCATGATCGCCACAAATGATTTTTTATTCACATCATCAACCACCACACCCCTCGGAATAGCTGTAACAGGTACCGTGGCAATCACTTTTCCGAATGGAGAGTTGGTTTCATTCATTTCCAGAATACTTACATTATAGGAATGCCAGTTGCTGACCAGCAGGTGCCGGCTGTCAGCCGAGCGGGCAATAACTTTTGGGGTCTTGCCGGTCTCAATCAAAGGCACCAGAAAGGAATCTTTTTTAGCAGTGCCCGGATAATGAACAAAAACGGGTTTGGTCAGTTGGCCTTTAGCCGGTTTGGCTGTATTCTTTTTCAGATCATCCAGCCGGATCGGTACAATCCCTTCTGCATTGTGCAGGGAAACCCAGAGAATTTTATCCTCATGGCTGAAGCAGGCTTCCACCGGCTTTTCCTGGAAGGAAGCAATCGGTTTGCTTTTTGTATAATCCCAACCCGTACCCCGGGTGGGTTTAAATTTAAATTCCCGGACGATTTTTCTGGTGGACTGGTCAAACTCGTAGACACTCATCCCCTCGAGGTTCATGGCGTATAATTTTGAGCCATTGCTGTTGAAAAGGACTGATTTGGTGCCGGGAGCAGCTTTGAGGACTTCTTTCTTCTCGTAAATTATTGATTTGTATGGTTTTGGTGCTGTCTGAAGCACTTGTGGGATCGTATCATGGGGCAAGGCTTCTACAATAATCGACTGCATAGAAATCTGACGGGCTGGTGCTTGCTGGCAGCTCGTGCTCAAAATGAGGAAACTGAAAAAAGGGAATAGTATTTGCATAATAAAAGGATAAGTTAATGATATTCAATAAAATCCATCCGGTTAACGGTTGATTTGACACAAAAAAAAGCGAGGGTTGGATTTTAGTTGATTAGTTTTCAGCGGGTTAGGGCTTCCGGCAATTTTAAGCGCCTAATTTCGTTTAATGAATACCCCGATTTTAGGGGAATATCGTATATTTTTGCTGGCCTTTCTCCGGAGAGGCTGAGTTACAAACCGATTACCTTTTTAACCGCCTATGAATTCAACCTTTGCAGCATTTCCAATGGTTAAGCAATTAATAACATTCATTTTATTGATCGTTTTCTTCAGCAGCTGTACAGCGCTGAAGCAAATGAATTTTTCCGGAAACAAGCCGGTTGCCAACCTGAACGAAACACCCGCACCTGCAAAGACCAAATTTATTGAAGAAATTACAATAACCCCGCAGGCAGATGCTGAAAAAATAGCAGCACCGGATATTTGGGAAAAGCCAGTGGTGAAACAAACGGCCCCGGCGGAAAGTAAACCAGCTAAAAAGATTACAGATCCGGCTCCGGTACCAACACCTGTGCCGGCAAGCGGGAATAACCTCACTTCCAGAGGCACACCTGTTGTGGAATCGGCTACACCGGTTCACTTTAAATATTCTGTGCTCATGGATACCGAAGTGGAATCCCTCCCTGATAAAACATTATTGGATGCGGTGGATGAGTGGTATGGTGTCCGTTACCGGGTAGGGGGTAATACCAAAAGCGGAGTGGATTGTTCCGGATTTACGGTAGCGGTATATGCCGCTGCTTATGGAATGACTTTGCCCAGGGTTTCCCGTGACCAATACCGGTTAAGCCGTAAAATTTCCACCACCGAACTGAAAGAAGGAGACCTCGTTTTCTTTAATACAAATGGGAGAGGGGTATCGCATGTAGGCGTATACCTGGGCAATAATAAATTTATTCACGCATCTGTCTCCAGGGGCGTGATGGTCAGTGACCTCTTTGAAAACTATTATCTCCGCCGTTTTGTAGGGGCCGGCAGGATCGATGACAAACAAATCGTATCTGCTGAATAGGCCTCAGCTTTTCCAACCGATTCTACTCTTTAGGTTTTTTAATACCGGCTGAATGTCGGGTGAAAGATTCATGTAGATAGCCCCGCCTGAAAAAATAACACAGAAGAAAATACTTCGGGCAAACAGGCCTGCCCAGCTATGAAGATCCATGAACAGCCAGTAACTAAGGGCAAAGCAGGCAGCACCCAGCAGTATCGTATATACAGTTTGCCGGGAGAAGGGTTGCAGCCTGAATTTATTCCAGAGAAAAACCACACGGACCAGGTTATAAATACTGATGGAAATAAGCTGGGCAACTGCTGTACCAACAATGCCATATTCCTTAGTCAGTATATAACTTAATGGAAGCATCACCGAGAGTAATACAATCCCACTGAATAGTTCAAACCGCCAGTAAGTGGAAGTGGCAATGATCTGCGCATTCACCCCTGTACCCATATCCACCACTTTTGCCAGTCCCAGGAAGATTACCACATAAAAGGCATTCAGGTAAGCATCTTTCAGCTGAAAGGTTACAACGGCATCCTGTAGGTTCATCACGATCAGGGAGAAAAATCCGATTGCAAAAAGTAGCTGGTTAATCGAGGATCGTTGGTAAACTTTCCGGATCAATTCCATATTTTTCTCTTTCCAGGCCGTGGCAAGGTGAATCATCGACGCACTGATGATGCCTCGTTGCGGGGCCTGAATCATCGTGGCAATATTCTGTGCTACCGAATAAACCGCTAACTGTCCCAGATCCAGTACAGAGCCAATGAGGAGGGAATCAAATACCAGTGATATATTGAAAATAATCAGTGCCGCATAAACAAACGAGGACAGTTTCAGAATACTCCCTTTAAAACGACGGGTCAGCGTACTGATCCGGAAATGAAAATGAATCTGCCTGGTATACAGTAAATAAAATAAAAGCACCAGGGCTATAAAGGGGTAGCTGAATGAAAACAGTTTGATGAAAAGATCAAAGCTAATCAGGTTAAATGCGAAAAATACAATCAGTACCGTAGTGAAAAGCCGCCAGCCCAGTTCCTTTAGAAAATTTGTAAATACCGATTTATGAATCTGCCAGGCCCATGCTTCTAATAGGGTAAAGATGAGCAATCCGAATCCCA
>CAUJFR010000370.1 GCA_963169885.1 Bacteroidota bacterium | reverse complement strand
CGTTGCCATTTCACTCTTTGTCGGTTTGCTGCATTTTGTAACCGGCCCGGGATACAAAGGTCCATTTGCCGGGTTTGTACACAACTACCTTATTGACCTGTTGCTGCCCATGAACCTTTACCTCCTGCTGCAAGTGGGCGGAAGAGACTTTCTTTCGAAGAAAACTACCCGAATAACCGCAGCAATTTTTACTATAGGTTTCGGCACATTGGTGGAAACCCTGCAGTATTTCAACATTCATTTCCTGGGCAGCACCTACGACCCCTGGGACCTGGTCATGTACGGGTCCGGCACGGCAGCCGGCATCCTCATCGATCTTACCCTTATTGAAAATTGGGAGAAAAAAGCGAAATCCGGGTCACGGGTCCCTTCGAAGCATGGATCTCAGCCGCATTGATTATATTTATTTGTGTAAACGGAGTCCCGCTCTGTCAATCCCGTTGTTCAACTTAAACCAAACGGCATGAAAAAAACACTTCTCATTTTCCTGATCGCATGCTCCTCCTTTCTTTCCGGCTATGCTTTGAACAGTTATCTTTCAAGGCCCGAAGCAGCTCCCGGTTCTTATAAAAAAGTAACCGGAATCGGCGGCATCTTTTTCAAATGCAAGGAGCCCGCCAAACAGCGGGAGTGGTACAAATCAAATCTCGGCTTCAATATCAATGACTATGGTGCCGTATTCGAATGGTACCAGGGCGCCGATTCCACGAAAAAAGGATTTACCCAGTGGAGTCCGTTCAAGGAATCCACCAGCTACTTCTCCCCTTCCACAAAGGAATTCATGATCAATTACCGGGTGGGCAATCTCGAACGACTGGTGGCTGACCTGAAAATCAGCGGGGTAACTATCACCGATACCATCGAGACCTATGACTACGGTAAATTTGTACATATCATGGATCCCGAGGGAAATAAAATTGAACTCTGGGAACCCAATGATATCGTATATGAATTGATGGGTAAACAGGCCGGGTATACACCAATAAAATAAAATCAACGATGAGGAAACATAAAAAAACCTGCTCAATTTCTCTTGAATTTCAATAAGTTAAATCCCGAATCTTCATTTTCAAATGTTACCAATATTTGGTAACTTTGGAAAAACGTTTAAAGTCATGGGACGAAACACATCCGTTTCACTTGGAAATCATTTTGAAGATTTTGTGGACAGCAAAGTTTCCAGCGGCCGTTACAAAAATGCCAGCGAGGTTATCCGGGCCGGCCTCCGTATGCTGGAAGATGAAGAAACCAGGATTGCTACTCTCAAAAAAGAAATAGAGGCAGGATTTGCCAGTGGTAAAGCCAAAAACTTTAATGCTAAAAAGCAGCTGGAAAAATTAAAAGCTGCCAAACGGAAGAATGGCTAAGTATATACTTTCGAATAAAGCAGTGAATGATCTGGCGGATATCTGGAACTATACCTATGATACCTGGTCGGAAAAACAAGCTGATAAATACTATACTTTACTCATAGATATCTGTCAGGCACTGGCAGAAGGAAAAATCATAGGAAAAAAATATGAGGTTGTGTCCATTGATTTATCAGGCCTGAAAGTAGGACAGCATATCATTTTTTACAGAAAGTCAACAGGGGATGATATTGAAGTCGCCAGGATCCTGCACAGCCGGATGGATTTAAAAAACAAAACGGAAGAATAGCAGGCTTCATAAAACAAAAACCATGGACAACCAACGCGTCTTTAAATACGCTTTCTCCGGTATCTATCCACACTACATATTGAAAGCGGAGAAAAAAGGCCGTACCAAAGAAGAAGTGGATACGGTGATCTGCTGGCTGACCGGCTACAGTCCCAAACAGCTACAACAGCAAATCGATAAAAAAGTGGACCTCGAAGCTTTCTTTGCCCAGGCTCCCCAACTCAATCCGAATGCCAACAAGATCACCGGACTAATCTGCGGCTACCGGGTGGAAGACATAGAAGACAAACTGATGCAGCAGATCCGTTATATGGACAAACTGGTGGATGAACTGGCAAAGGGGAAGAAAATGGAGAAGATTCTGAGGAGTTAATTATCACTAACAATAATAGTGCTTATGCAAACTAATATAAACCGTCGGTTGAAATTCCTGGGCATGCTGCTCTTTTTACTGGGACTCATCACCGGTCTCGCCCTTATGTCGTTCACTAACCCACGGATGGGTCTGGCCGCTCACCTGGAAGGAGTCATGAACGGGCTGTTCCTGATCGCCGCTGGATTTCTATGGAATGAACTGAAATTATCACCGGGGTTGTTGAAAGCTGCATTTTGGCTGTTGCTCTATGGCACATTTGCCAACTGGTCTTTTACCTTGCTTTCCGCCCTGCTCGGTACATCGAAGATCAATCCGATCGCCGGAGCTGGTCATGCTGGTACCGCCACACAGGAAGCTTTCCTCACAGCCGGCTTTACTTCGGTGGGAGTAAGCATGTTTATCGCTGTGTCCATACTGCTCTATGGATTGAGACCCTTAAAGCAATGATGTTCTGGCCCGTTGCTAATTAGATTCAAAAGCAAATCCGGCTAGAATGATAATTTTGTACCTCCTTTAAACGAAGTACTAAATTCAGCTGCTATGACCCCTGTACTGATACTTGGTGGTACCACGTATGATCATATTGTGTACCTGGACCAGTTTCCCCAACCCATTCCCCATACCATCCACCAGGCCAGGTTCCGGGAAACCACTGGCTCCACTGGTTCAGGCAAAGCACTTTGTCTGCATAAACTGGAAGTAACCAGTTCTTTGTACTCCATTCTGGGGGATGACCTGTACGGAAAACGGATCATCGACCACTTGAACAAATCAGGAGTGGATTTCCTATACGACTTTGACCCTGCCGGTACCGAAAGGCATATCAACCTGATGAATGCGGAAGGGAATCGCATCTCGATGTTCATCACGCAAACCTCCGAACATCCACCCTTTAATCGCTCGCTGATTGAAGAAAAACTTGAGCAGAGTGGCCTACTGGTTTTAAATATCATTTCTTATTGTAAAGATTTCATACCCCTGCTGTCAGCTTATACCAAACCCATCTGGACCGACCTGCATGATTACACCGATATGAATCCTTATCATGAACCCTTCATTGAAGCCGCAGATACCATTTTCCTGAGTTCTGACAACCTCCCCGATTACAAAGTCACCATGCAGCAACTGATCAGTCGAGGAAAACGACTGGTGGTTTGCACGCACGGAAAAGGCGGTTCCACCGCCCTAACCCCGGAAGGCGAATGGATTCATGAACCGGCGCTGACTCATTTCCTGTTAGTGGACAGTAATGGCGCCGGTGATAATTATTTTGCCGGATTTCTGTATGCCTCGTTTCAGGGAAAATCCATCCGGGATTGTATGCGCTATGGTACTTTATGTGGCGGGCTTTGTATTACATCAGCCGAACTGGTGGCGGAGGAATTAAGCAGAGAATTGCTGGAAGAATTGTATGGTATATATTTTTCAGTACTTTTAAGCTAACCTAAACCACCTTATCCATGCTACAGCTTATCTGGGCCTTCATCAACGTCGGTGCCTTCCTCTTTTTTATCATTACGGCACTGCGGGCAATCAAACTGGTATCAGAAAAATATGGTCTTGCAGCCACACTCATCCTGATCATTGGCGGCATAGGTATCATGAGCAGCAGAAATGGCAGTTCATCTACTCATTCAACTACCAGCAACAACACACGCTTCCCTTATGTTTACATGGACCGTAGTTTTGTGAAAGACCAGTATTTTACAAGAACAAAAATGAAAGACAACTGGATCTCAAAAATTGAAGTAATGGCCCTGATGGGTAAATATAAGGACAATGACAGCCTGGTAGCCGTGGAAGCCAAATCGATGCTGCAAGGCTTTTCAGCCGGATATAACTGGGAACCCCACTATGTAGAAATCACACCGGTCCAGGGTACCGGCCAATTCAGGTATTTCGTAAACGGAACTGAAAAATGGAGCCTCCTTGGTTTCAATTTTTACAGCGAATCCCGGAATTATGAAGGGGTATTTTTACCCGTAAAAGCGGAATAAAAAAGCAAGGCCACATCACCTACTATACAGGACTTAATAAAAAAAAGCCAGGCTTTTCAACCCGGCGTTAAAGCTATAAGTTATATAAATTAATAAACAAACTTCATCACCTCATCCTGACCTGCGGCGTAGCTGATTTTCAAGATATAGACACCATGAGCAAGATGGTTAAGCGCTATTACAAGTGCTGAATTATTGGTAAACGGAATATCAGAAACCAGACTTCCATTACTATTAAACAGACGGATTTTTATGGCCTGTGTGGACAGCCCTTGAAGCAACAGGCTATTCCCGTTTACCACCAGCGTGGTTTTGTTATTACCGGTTAACAAACGGGTGGCTGAAAATGTATAGCGCTGATCCCTGTTTAATATGCGTAGCCGGTAAAATCGGTTTTCCCTGAGTATTCCGGTATTGACCGTATAGAACTGACGGCCTGGTTGGTTACGAGCAGGGGTTGCCGAAAACACATTCCAGTTCACTGCATCAGTACTATATTCAATTATATATGCCTCCAGGTCGGTTTCAATATCCGTTACCCAACTGATTACTCCTTCTTTCGAATCATTCAGTTTTGCCTCAAAAGAAATAAGGGAAACGGGTAATGGAAAACAATCGAGGGCAGGTACCGGAACAAATGACTGACTGAGTAATGAAGCACCAGTGGCCCCGCGGGTTGCACCATTGGAGATGAACTCAGTAACAGCGGTAGATGTTGTTGTCCCATTATTGCCACCGGTTACTGAAACGGTGGGGGTTCCGGTACTCCGGATATGCCCTCCGCCACCACCACCGCCAGGTCCCTCATTCTCATCACTGGTGATTAATTGATTTCCTCCGGTTCCGCCATTAGCGGTGATGGACAACGCACTGATAGACCCTTGTACATTCAGGTTAATGGCTCCACCACCGCCACCACCACCAGGCGCATCATTATGTCCGCCAATTGTTGGTCCTGCATTTGCGCCATTTGCATTAATGGAACCGCTGCCAGATAGATTACCCGTCACTAAAAGATAAATAATTCCACCTCCGTTAGCTCCATTCTGAGAAGCGTTATTATTTCCATCACCGGCACCTCCGCCGCCGCCAAAAAACAGGGTACTGGCTGTATAAGTGAGCGGCCTGCCACCCAGTCCACCCGCTTCGCGACGTTCATCACCTCCCCACAATGCATTACCGGGTGCTACGGTGGTGGCAATCTGATTGCTGGAACCATAAGAATACCCACCTCTTCCTCCGCCAGATGAATTCGTCAGCGCATTTGCATTAGCAATATATCCAGGGTCCAGTTGCCAGGCCCCGATCGGATTCGAGCCATCCACAACCATAACCCCCTGACCACTCCAGGCATTTCCATTATCTCCGTTAGCCCCACCACCACCACCGGCATTGTGTGCATTTCCACCACCACCACCATTGGCAGGAGCTCCCCGGTCATAGCGACCAACACCATCATAATCTGCCTGAAAACCGGCAATACTCTCTCCTTTTTCTGCTCCATCATTGGAGGAAGTATTCACGTAATTGGTAGGTCCCCCAGGCGCACCCGATGTATTGTTATCAATTATACCTCCTCTGAATCCGAGTCCGGCCACCGTAATGGATCCATTCACAGCTGCATTCCCATTTACCTCAAGAGCCACTATGCCACCGGTAAATGTACCACTCCAGGCGGTTGCTGTAAGAGAAGCTCCGACGTTTATGGTCAACGCACTAAGCCTCGGAATACGGATAACCTGCACGCGCTCTGTGCCACCCACCACATAGTTATTGGAAAGACCAGAACAAAAAGTAATCAGGTTAGCACTGACTGCCCGAACCACTTTTAACTCATAAAGACCCGTATTATTGGCTGAAGTGACGGTCCCATAATTTACAGTATTCGTTGTATTAATGGCAGCGCCCTGCATTTTAATAATCATAATCAGATCCCCGTAACCGAGTGCTGCATTGGCATAGGGATTATTAGCAGCACCGGCAATGGCACCAGCTGCCAGATTAGCGGCACTGGCAACGGTAATGGAGTTGCTACCTGCCGTAGCCGTAACAGCAAGCGTGGTATACCGGTTGAAAGTTACTCCCGCAGTAGTAACAGTTTCCGCCCCATCCTTTCCGGCCTGGGAATACAAATGATTCGGAGCTAAACCGGCTAATAAAAAGAGAATAG
>CAUJFR010000369.1 GCA_963169885.1 Bacteroidota bacterium | reverse complement strand
AAACAATACTAATATATAAACAAAGCAAAATTCATAGCTAAGATTTTATCTTTAATGTGATTCAATTCACTTTTACAAAACACAGTCAAAGAAACCTCGGGTATACCTTTTTTACTAAAATTCTTATTGATTAAACAAATAATATTATTCTCTTTAAGAGATTCAAGGTAATTCGTTAAATTAATCTTGCTAATTTCTTTGTGTGGCAATAACGGCAACTCAACAAACGAAGGCAATTCATTTTCAAAGAAAAAAAAGCGGAGCTGTTTATCAATTATAGGGTGTTGTTTATTCTTCTTACTTACTTCTTTTTTAAATCTTCCATGAATTTCACTCAAATCCATCGACAAATTAAACCCAAATTTAGTTTGATTAATATTCAGTCGATCACTACTGTAAAGTTCTGGAACAGATACAATAAAGTAATAAAAAGGAGCGATATTTAATACCTGTAAATTTTCAAACAACCCTACATTTCGCTCTTCAAACTGCAGTATTTTCTGCCCTTTAATATTCAACTTTTCAAAATTGAAATTAAAACTCCTACGCTTCTTAACTTCTTGAAAATATTCCTTAATACCCTGCAACAAAACAGTCTTATCAGAATTAATCTCTTCCTCTGAAGTATTTGGACAAAAAATAAACGCAAATATTTCCGGTTGATATTTCAACCATTTTTTTAAAAAAACTTGATGCCCCCAGTGCAAAAATTTCAATCTGTTGTTTTCTACTGAATACAACTTTTTACACTCTACAGTACAATTAAAATCATCCCATCTAAAAAAGCCTTCAACCTCTTTGCCTTGTAAAGTTGGATTTGGCACAACATTTATACCATTCGAGATAAAAAATCTCAGAATCATAACTTCAAATAGCCTATCACGCAACCTATCAGGCTGGCACTTTAAACTGGATAATGTCTCTTTAACTTGTGGAATTAATCGATCTGAAAACTTCAATAAACAGACAAAATCCAATAACATGAAATAGGAAGGTGTATCCCTTGATGAAACAATTCTCAAAATAGAATTTTGCGAAAAATTTATTTCTTGCTTTCTTAAAAATTCACTCCCTTCAACCTCGAAGTAATTTAATCCAAAAAAGAAACATAGCTCATCAAAAATCATATCCACATTAATCCGTAATATATCTGGAGTATACTTAATAGCCAATGGTGATGTTATGATATAAAAATCATTCTTCCATTGTTTAAGCAAATTATACTTCATAGAATAAGTAAAAAATAAAGCACATTAATCTAGCATCACCGCCATTTATTCCTGAACCGATCCCAACTCGTCAATCCGATCTTCACCTGCACGGGGTTATTGAATTTATTCGCGGCAGAACCCACCACATACAAACCAAGTTTGACGCGGGCCAGGGGATTGAAGGGCCATTTGAATACCCGTTCCACTCCGGCAAAGAATTCAAAATACCGCAGGGCTCTTTCCTTGGTAAAGAGGAAGCCGCCCCCGGCAATTTCCTGAAGTTTAAGTTTTTTCAGGAAAGGTATCTTATTGATCAGGGCCCCATTGAACTCATGGAGCAGGTTGCCCTGGAAATACCGGTCAAATACCGGGAAGGTGGAATCCAGTGCCTGGAAGGCTTTTTGCGGATTCTGGAAAAACAGCGGATCGCCCTGACGCATGAATTTATAATCGATGATCCGCAGATCTTTGGTATTAAAAAAGTCACCGGTCTTGATAATATAGGAGGTATTCCCCATCACCCCGAAGTTGATATTCTGTTCCAGTCCCAGCTCGAGGTAGTCAAAATTGATCTCACTTTTAATAAGCCCGGGAATTCCTTTTTTCCAGATTACATAAAATGTCGGCCATTTAGAACCGAGAAAAATCTTTTCTTTTGGCTCACGGATGTATTTCAATCCCGGGGTAATGTAAAGTTTGATCTCATTATACGTAGCATTATACGGATCGAAGTCGACTGGCGGTTCATTGGGGATTCCAAAAATACTGTCCGCATTATTACCCACTTTATAATCGGAAACAGATCGGCGGAAAGCCACTTCAAACCGGTTCATCAACCGGACCCCATTTAATATCTCCAGTTCATGGCTGGCTTCAAGAGAGGTATTCAGGTAGATATTGCTCCGCTTCAGCACATTTACCCAGGCATCACCCGGATAGATGAATTCGAAATTCCGGCCTGCGGTGAAATTGAACTGTCCCTGGTTAAACGGATTGTATTTTCTTCTTAAACCAATAGTACCATTCAGGTCCCGGTTACGGAATCCATAGTTCAGGTCGGCTTCGAGTGCCAGATTTTTCCGGGAGGGATAGGTTTTCCGATAAGCCCCGGCCACTTTTAACCGGGCACCTCCAAAGGCAATCGGCTGGATCAGGGAAGTAATCGGTGGCAGTATCCACATCCGTTCCTTTTTATGATCATTAAAGGTTTGTCCGAAAATCAGCATCTTGCTCCAGGTGATTTTGTTCAGGATCCGGTCAATAGAATCGAGATAGTTCTCACTCCGCATATACTGATACACACTGTCCTGGTAGCGGATATATTTGGCCTGCTGGACCGACATCGGTTCTGTCCGAACGGTACGCCAGAACAAGGAATCTTTTTCATACGCCTGTTGGGTGGTCGTACTGACTTCATTGCCGAAATGCCCTCTTTTAAAATTCTTTTTCAGGTCGTAACCTGAATAGACAGCGATGGTTTCTCCATACAGACGCCCACCCTTTACCTTGGTATAGTAGTTGAACTGTTGCCGGGTGATCATCCGGGCGCTGTCGCCTACATTGCCATAATCCTGTTTCACTTCCATATAGTCAAACTCGGGCATGTGGGCGGAAGGGATTCTGAATTCGCTGCTGAATACAGTCCAGGTGCTGTCCTGTATCCGGATTTCTCCTTCGATAGTAGCATTACTCAGCTGGCGCGGCCGGATAGCAATGGTATAAATTTTAGGTTTGACGGTCCGGTCGATCTTGATCGTTTTGAATTTATAGGCTACGAGTCCGCTATAACTCAGGGGCGATACGAAGGGAATCTTAGATACCGGAGGAGCCTGAATCAGGTTATTGAAAATATAAAAGTCGCCGTCGGTCGTCGTCAGGTAAAACAGGCTTTCTTCCCGTCCTCCCCGTTTAATCACACCCACCCGTTCTTCCCTTATTTGTCCCCCCGCGCTTTTATCCAGATGCAGGGAAACTTCGGTCATTGACATGCCATCAAAATTTTCCCGCTGTACACTATCGGTTTCTTCAGGCTTTCTTCTTTTCACCACCCCGGAATCCATCTGGAAGGCCCGGATATAGACATTCACGGAATAGGAACCGATCGCATTAAGAATCGGTTCTTTGTTTTTAATTACATTCCGGATCAGTTCTTCTGCCCGGTCGCGGGTTTTAACTTTTAATATTACTTCCCCCAGGCTGGGGCCATCATCAATTTCCATCATCACGTTTTCCACCACATCTTCATTATTGATATAAAACGTGACGATTTTAGTTTTAAAACCGACCATGCTCACCACCAGGTCATATTTTCCCCGTTCCAGGAAAAAACTGAAGGAGCCATCATCTTTGGTCACGGTACCCTTGCGAAGTTCCTTTACTTCCACGCTGGCCAGCTGCAGGGGTTCCTTCTTATTATCCATCACCACCCCGGACACTTTATACAATTGTGCCCCGGCCATAAAAGAGGTCAGGAGAAAGAAAATGAGGAGAACAGGTTTAAAGGTCATCTTCAGGGTAAGCATTACAGGTTAAACTACAAATGTTGCAATTTGTAACGGCATATCCTGACACCTACATTCATTTTTGCTTTTTTTAACATCCCGGAACACCGGGCAGGAAACCATACTAATTGCATTGCAAAAATAGCTGTTTATTTTGCTTATTGGCGGATAACCGGTTTGCGGCCTTTCAGAGCGGAATAGTAACGGTGAGTTTAAATCCTTTACCCGGTGCCGTATCAATCTGTAGTGAACCTCCGTAAATGCTGACACGACCACGCATGTTCCGGATGCCGATCCCATCGGAGCTTTTTCCAGGTTCCATGCCCGCTCCGTTATCTTTTATGATCAGCTGAACCTGGGACTGCTTTATCCGGAGAATGATATCCACCCGGGTAGCCCTGGCGTATTTAATAATATTCGTGCATTGTTCCTGGGCAATCCGGTACAGTGCAATCTTACGTTTATCATCCATCAGTTCTTCGTTGAACCCTTTACGACTGAAGGACACTTTTACAGGTTGCTGGTAAAACATGCCATGGGCCAGGCTCGACAATTGTTTCGGCAGGCTCATCAGTTTCAAATCCGGTGTTGCCAGCGAATGAGACAGTTTCCTGTTTTCCTCAATTGCCCGCTGGATATTCTGGATGCTGTTATCCAATACATCTCTGTATTTCTCCGGGTCTTCCGCGACTACAGAAAGAATCAGTTTGGTACCAACCAGTATCTGGTTAACATTATCATGCAATTCCTGTCCGAGGAAATTCCGTTCTTTCTCCTGCGCATCAAGGGCTGTTTCGGTAATCCGGACCTGCTCCCCTCTTTCCCGTTCTTTCAGTTCCTGTTCCAGTTTCCTTTTTTCCGTTATATCACTCCGAATGGCCAGAAACTGGGTAGGTTTTCCATTTGTATCAAGGAAGGGCACGATGGTGGTGTCTGCCCAGTGAAGACTGCCGTCCTTTGCTTTGTTGCAGACTTCCGCCTTCAACACATTACCTGACTTAATAGCGAGCCAGAATTTTTTCCAGAATTCACCGGCATGTATACCCGAATTCAGAATATTATGGTTCACCCCGATTATTTCCTCTTTCGAATAGCCATATAACCGTTCAAAATTATCATTCACATGGGTGATGTTACCGGCAGGGTCTGAAAATGAAACAATGGTCGCCTGATCAATCGCGTATTTATAAGCCGAAATTTCCTTTATGCTCTCCTGTAAAGCCTTTTCTGCTTTTTTCCGGTCAGTAATATCCCTCCAAACCGTATAAAAGAGTTGTTTACCTTTAACAATGATCGGGGTCAGCATCACTTCAACGGGAAAATCGCTGCCATCCGCTTTCCGGTGAATCCATTCAAAGCGGTTAAATCCGTTTTCCAGTGCCTCATTGATCAGCTGCCTGGCTTTTACGGAAGAGAACGCACCATCCGGTTGTTTTTTCGGAGAGAGTTTCCACGGTGGCTGATGCAGGAATTCTTCCCTTGAAGAATAACCCAGTAAGGAAACAGTAGCATCATTGCAATCAATGAAATTCCGGCCATCCAACAGGAGGATTGCTTCGTTGGATTCACGGAAGAGGCGATTAAAGGCTTCTTCACTTTCCTCGAGTTCCTGCTGGGTCCGTTTGAGTGTGGTAATATCGGTACCCATCCCTACAATACAGGGTATTCCTTCATAAATAAGCGCCATGGAGTTAATATAAATCGGCACTTTCCGTTTATCCTTGGTGGTCAGCACTACATCCACGCCGGGTAAGGCTTCATGAAAATGATGATTGAGGCGTTCCCTTACTTTTTCTTTATGTTCCCCGTCATAAAAGTCAAGCGGATGCATCTGCCGGATCTCAAAGGCATTATAACCGGTGATGGTTTCAAAATTCTTATTCCAGCGCAGGAATTTCCCATCCCGGGTGTAGAGATAAAACAACCCGGGCATTTTCTGGATCAGAGAATCCGACAGCATTTTTTCAAACTGCAGTTTTTCTTCAATCAGTTTTTGCTGGGTAATATCCACAAAAGCACCAATCACGCGTACCGGTTGTCCTTCCTCATTCCGGATCACATAGGCCCTGTCCAGCACGGTACCCCAGCCACCATCCGGCAATTGGTACCGGAAACTATCCTGCCAGGAATCTACCTGGTTTTTGCGGATACGCTTTAGACGGCTGACGATCTTATCCCGGTCATCCGGGTGAACTTTACGGATCCAATCCGGCAAAGCAGGTACAGGACCGTCCGGATTATAACCCATCATTAAAAAATAGGCTTCATTCCACCAATGTGAATCACTTATAATATCCCACTCCCAGATTGCATCATTTGTTGCTTTTGAAAGCAATTGAATCCGTTCATTAAACTGACGGATCTGAATTTCATTCTGACGAAGGTTGCTGATGTCATGAAAAATTAAACTAAAAAGGAGTTTCCCTTCGGCATCTTTGAACAAGGAGGAGGACAGTTCAACCGGAAAAAGAGAACCATCCTTACGAACCAGGTTAACCTGACTTACCGCAAAGCCCAAATGCTTTCTCATCTCAAGATGATCGGCCCAGGTGGAATCTGACACATCAATCAGTTGATATTTACTGGTGCTCCTGAGCTCTTGCTCTGTCATTCCGAACATTCGCTGAGCGGCGTTATTTGCAGCCAGCACTTTACCCAGTTCGTTCCCGATTACCATTCCGTCCATACTTTGTTCGAAGAATGCCCGAAGCTTGTTCTCCGATTCCTGTAACCGAAGCCTGGCCATTTTTTCGTCCTGAATATCCCTGAAATTAACCGAGATCACTTCCACATCCTTTATATGAAGCAGGTTGGAAAATGTACTTTCAATATAATGCCAGCTTTGGTCTTTAAATCTGAACCGGTACTGAGTAGTCATGACCTTTCCCGGAACATTAATAAGATCTTTCAACAGCAGTGAAAGACCCGGCAGATCTTCCGGATGTGTAAAGGAATCAGGATCTATACCCAATACCGGATCATCCAGGTAACCAGTGATCCGTCGTGCCGAGTCACTGACGAATTTAAATTTAAATTTTTTATCCAACAGAATGATACCGCTGGGTGAATTTTGGGTGATTTCCCGGAACAATGTTTCCCGCTCAGCCAGCCTGATCTGTGCATCCCGACGTTCTGTTATATCAATAAACGACCCGAACATATAAGCCGGGGCACCCAATTCATCAAAAATCACATTAGCGGCAAACTCCACCGGAAATACAGAACCATCCATCCGCCTGGCTATATCTTCACCCCGGGCAGCCCCTACCGTACGCAACTGTTCCATTGACTGGTAAATCTTGTCTCCCTGAAATACGTCCGCCAGGTTTTTACCGATCAATTCATCGCTGCTTTTAGCCCCCCACATTTTTACAATAGCCGGGTTCACATAGGTGATGATCCCGTCCAGGCCGGCCATACCAATTCCGCTTATCGTACTTTCGATCGCCTGGCTCTTAAGCCGAAGTTCGCTATCCCGTTTTACCCGGTCGGTAATATGTTCATGTATACCTACAATCCGGATAGCTTTACCGGCCTCATTCCGGTCTGTCACTTTTCCCGTAAACCGGAACCATTTCATTTCACCATTGTTACAGACCACTCTCAAAGTAGTATCAAAAGAAGGAAGGACTCCCTTGAGGGTCTTTATAAACTTTTCCACCGTAGCGCCCCGGTCATCCTGATAAATAGCATTCAGCCAGAAATCCGGACGGGCCAGGTCGATTTCATTCTGATAGCCGGTTTGCTCACGGGTTTTGGCTGAAATGAATGCACTGTTTTTCTCAAAGTTCATCTCCCATACGCCCAATTCACTCGTATCCAGCGCCAGCTTCCAGCGTAATTCATTTTCCTTTATCGTACTCTCTGCTTGTTTCCGGGCGGTAATATCCCGCATAAAGGAAACATAGCTACTGTCTGTCAGCCTCCTGGTCGTCGTTTCAATATAAATAGCAGATCCGTCTTTCTTTCTGAATAAACGTTCATTGGTTACTGTGGTACCCATTTCCAATCCCAAAAAACGGGGAGGGTTCTTTTTAACCTCATCAGTGTAAGTAAGTGCAAGTATACTGAGTTTCAGAAACTCTTCTTTTGTGTACCCGAATAATTCAGTCATTCGTTTATTAACCCCGATATATTTGTCTTTATCCACATCATAAAAACAAACGCCATCGGCCCCTTCTTCGAAAAGGGTCCTGTATCGGAATTCGCTTTCCTGCAGCTCCATTTCCATTTTCTTCCGGGAGCTGATATCCCGGCCGATCACCAGAATCCGGTCTCCGGTGAGCATCTTAGAATTCAGTTCAGCATGAAAAACAGTGCCGTCCTTTCGCCGCACTTTCCGTTCCTGTAAAATGGATTGCTGATGAAGAAGCTCCGCCATACGAATAGGCGGATCACCGGGTCCGATCACCAGCAAACTGAAAATAGTAAGTCCGGTCAGTTCCTGCCGGGAATAACCGGTCATTTTTTCCGTCGTAGTATTAACATCCAGGCAGCGACCACTCAGGTCTGCGATGATTATCGCATCGGCTGCCTGTTCTACCAGCGAACGGTATTGCTGCTCACTCAGGACCAATTGCTCTTCCGCCAGTTTCTGTGATGTAATGTCCCGGTAATAAACCGAAACGCCTTCCGGAGAAGGATAGATAAAATCCTCGAACCATTTATTCCGGGAGGAATAAAACAATTCAACCCGCATTGGCAGCTGGGTTTCCATGGCTTTATGAACACTGTGATAGAAAGGTTCTGTCACTACATCCGGGAAAACATCCCAGATACACTTCCCGATGAGTTCACCGGCAGAGAACCCATGTAATTCTTCTGCCTTATTGTTGACATAAGTATATTTCCAGTCCTTATCCAGCGCCATGAAAGCATCACTGACCCGCTCAAAAGCCCGGTTTATTCCATCGTCTGCTTTTACGGATGTTTCAAAACCGAGTGTTACATTTTCCCTGACGGTACCCATTACACCAATCACCTGCTTATCATCCCGTAGCGGACGAAGTTCCATCAGGAAACCTTTACTGATATTGGTGCAGACCCACTCAAAAAAAACACGTTCACCGGCCAGGGCCCGGTATAAGTTTTTCCGGAAATCTTTCAATTGGGATTCGGTCAGGTGATCGGTGAGGGATGTGGGTGGACGTTGATCGGCTGTCACTTTTCCACAAAGTGTCATACAGGCT
>CAUJFR010000368.1 GCA_963169885.1 Bacteroidota bacterium | reverse complement strand
GCCGCTTTTTCCGGTTGTTCCCGGAGACTTTGTTCCGCCACTTCCCCGTAAATCTGCAAACTGCTCAGTGAAGCACCAATATCATCATGCAGATCCTGGCTGATTTTCTGACGAATCCGTGAAACCTGATTTTTTTGATTCTGATAGTACCGGTACACGAAAAATGCAATGGCCAGGATGGCAAATCCGGCCAGCGATATCAGTAAACGTCCATTGGCCAGTTTTTGATTCTGACGGGCATCCTGCACCTCCATAGATAACAGCCGCTTTTCATTTTCCATTCCCGCATTGAGGATAGTCTGTATTTGCTTATTGTGTCCACCCAGCGTAGCTTCTTCGATAGCCGACTTTTCTTCTAAGGCGTTAATCAGTCCGGCTGTGTTACCAGTACTTTTGTAAACATCCGCTGCAGTATTGAGAAAACTGGCTGCAAAAAACCGGTTGATATTGGGATGTCGTCTTAACAGATCAAATCCATCCTCCAGGTATTCATTAGCTGAAGCAATCTCATTCAACATTTGAGCGGAACGTGCCATTCCGCCATAGCAATAGAGGGCTACATCAATATCTTCCGAGACAAGGGATTGTCCATTGGCTTTTTTGTAATAAAATAAAGCACTGTCCGGAAAAGCCCTTGCCACAAACACATCGCCCAGTCCTGCTTCCGCGACTGCGATCCCCCTGGGCCAGTTCAGGTATTGAGCCTTTTCCAATGATAACCGATAATGCAGTTCAGCACTGTCATACCGGCCCATTTTATAATACGCTTCCGCCATATTCCCGTGCAGGTGATGGGGCTTGGAAAGACTTAAATATCCCTGTGGGAAAGGGGGTTGGCGGATATACGTCAGCCCTTTCTTGTAGTACGGGATAGAAGTCGCCATACTATCAATGTTCATATAAAACAAGCCCAGAAAATTATAACTGTCCGCCAGCAGCAGACTGTCATTGAGTGCTTCAGCCATGGCGAGCCCTTTCCGGCTTTCCTGCAAACCAAGCTGCTGAAGATTATTGTAATAATAGACTTCGGCCTGACGGGTGATCAGGAAATAATTATCGACCGAATTATTCTTAAAAGGTAATACGGCATGAATTTTATTGAGCCATAACTGGGCAGAATCATACTTCTCAAAATTCATGAAACTGTCGGCCACTTCAAAGCACACACGGACATAGCGTGGGTCGTCCGCTGATAACTGGTATTCCCAACCGGCATCCGGACTGGCCGGTTGCTGCGCGGGTAACAGGGTGGATGAAAAAAATATTCCTGCAAGCAGGACTATGATTTTTAGCATGGGTGGAAGATAGAAAGAAATTATCGTTCGGTCAATAAAGTTGCCCCCACGAAACCTCCTGCTTTTATTCCAGCCATACTAATGATCGCAGCACGTTGTCCGCTGTATGCAGACGCAGGCAATAAATACCTGCCGGCAGGTGTTGATAGTGCAGCTGCTTTTGGTTTACGGCTGTTAAAACCCGGCCGGACAAATCAATTAAACAAAGTGACAGGACCGGCTGATCCGTTTGTATGTTTATCCTTTTTGCAGACCGGTCAACCTGGTATTTGAGATACGGTTCATCTTTCCGCCAGTGCAGCGCCACCTGTTTACTTTGATGGGATGAGCCATCTGACTGCATACTTTTAATCCGGTATTGGTAAAATCCTTCAACCGGTAATGTGCCGGTATAATCATAAGACTGTAATCCGGATTGACTCTCTCTTTTCTTTCGTATAGCCACCTGTTGAAAAACCAACCCGTCCCTACTGCGTTCAATAATGAAATAATCCACCTCCTCCGCCCCGCTGATCGTCCAGGAAAGCAATACCTCAGCATTCCGGATATACCCGTTAAATGAATTAAACCGAACAGGGAGCAACAAACCCGGAGATTCATAAGCACCGATATCCACAACAGTTTCGGCTACTCTTGCTGCAAACCGAAGATCCAATGCCGGAACACCTGTATTTTCTCCGGCGTTAATAGCCGGCGAATTGACAGCTAAGCCCAATCCGTCATCTGCAGTCATCCAGCAATTATCAGCGCCATCCGGATCACTGCTATTAATCAATATCGGATCAATAAACAGATTACCCGTACCCGGCCCAGTCAATATATGAGGTGCTATCTGACCGGTCAGATCAATAGCAGAATAAGTAGCCGTAAAAGTGGCCGTACCTTTTATAGCAAACTGAGGCCCTGCTCCGGTTGCACTGTTGTTACGGAATATACAGTTACGGGCCACCGGATTACTGTTTCCGTCATTAAAACCACCGGTGGAATTCGAATTGTCGGCGATCAGGCCACCAGCATTACCGGCTGTAGCTGTGTTATTGACAAAGACCGTATTTAATAGAAAAGGGCTGGCATTGCCACCCGGATTGCCACCCCAGCAATACATACCTCCAGCTGACAATGCGGTATTGTTACTAATGATACAATTGATCACCTGCGGACTCGCATTGCCCGCCAGGCCAAAATTATCAATACCTCCGCCTGCATCCGTAGCCAGGTTGTCCGTTATGATACAATGCGTAATCAGGGGACTGGCATTGCCCCCGTTATACCCATTGTTAAAAATACCGGCGCCAAAGACGGCCCGGTTATTCCGGATCACGCAATTCCGGATGACAGGGTTGCACTGGTTACCCGGATTCATGCCTTCATTGTAGATACCTCCCCCCAATCCTTCATTTAATGTCGGCGAACGGTCATCATTGGCCTCACTGATGACAAATCCATCCAATACCGCTGTGTTATCCAGGTTTGTATTGCTGATTACATGGTAACTGTTATCTGCAAAACCAGGACTGCCGATCTCAGCACTCAGTACTGTGCAGGGTCCACAGGAAAAAATGCGCTGAGCCACACTGGTTTCTGTTCCCTGAAAACTTCCATATACTGCTACCCCATTGCGCATATGGAAAGCCAGTGATCGGTTGCTGTTGTTTGTGGTAAAATAGGTACCGCAGCTTATCCAGACTTCATCACCCGGCGCGGAAAGATCAATCGCCAGTTGTAATGAAGTGCCGGGATAAGCATTGCTCCAACTGCTGCCGTTGAATAAGCCGGCACCGGCAACTGTAACATAACGGGTATTGCCGGCTGCCAGCAGTTGTAGTGTAAACAGGATACAGAACAAATAACACTGTCTCATATTAAAACTGATAAAAAACGCCGGCGGAAATTGTATTAACGCGATCCTTCTTTCCTCCACTGGATCCTTCTTTCCGGTTAATATTGGACAGGCCTGGAAAATAATGAAGACTGGCTCCGATTCTTTTGGTGAAGCTATACCCGGCCCCTAATACAGCTCCCATATTAAACCCGTTAAAATCCTCTTTCAGATCCGCCGTTTCCCCGTTGAATTTATCTTTGGCACTCAGCAGGATACCCGGCTGAAACCCGGCATCAAAATAGAGGTTCTTCTTTGTCTTCATCCGGAGGAATAAAGGAAGGCGCAGGTAATTCAACACAACTTTGTTCTCCACCGATTCGCTGCCCCCACCCGGCACATATCCGCTATAACTGTACTTACTGCCTTCCTGGGAAAAGTTCATTCCCAACACCACTTCTGATTTACCAGGTCCTCCAAATACCGGCACTTCAATGCCAAAAGATGGACCAAAGTTTTTACCGCCCCAGCTTTCACTTTGACCGGACATATAAGATGAATTCAGTCTTCCATTTATCCTCAGCATCCAGTCCACTTTAATTTCCCATTTATCCCCTGATTTTCCATCATATTTTCCTTTCTTCTCCTCTTCTGTTGTTGATTGTGCCTGTAAAGTTGTAAAGCTGAGAACAACAGCCAGGCAGGTGATTACATG
>CAUJFR010000367.1 GCA_963169885.1 Bacteroidota bacterium | reverse complement strand
CAATGGCAGCTGGAATGGAAAAGGCCTCTATACCTGGAAGGATGGACGACGCTTTGAAGGTCAGGTAAAGGACGGCTATTTTGAAGGGTTTGGCATTTATTTTACCTCCGACAGCAACCGCTATGAAGGCAACTGGAAAGTGGGCAGCTTTGAAGGAGCCGGGAAATACTATTTCAAAGACGGCCGGTATTATGAAGGGAGTTGGCTGAAAGGCAAGAAATCCGGAAAAGGAAAATTTACCTGGCCCGATGGGGGAAGTTATATCGGCGATTGGAAAGAGGACAAGTTTGAGGGAGAAGGCAAACGTATTTATAACGACAGCAGCGAGTATGAAGGGAGCTGGGTAGCCAGTGTGCAGCAAGGCAAGGGACGGTATGTATACCATAACGGGGATGTATACGTGGGGGAGTTTAAAGAAGGGAAAAGAAGCGGGGTTGGCAAATATGTGGTGAAAGCTGATGGACAGGTTTATGAAGGAACTTATCTGAATGGGCAGCCCGAAGGAAAGGGTAAACTGGTGATGGGTAATAAGGATCGATATGAAGGGGATTTCAAAAACGGACTGGCGGATGGCTATGGGATCGGGGAGTATACGACCGGAAAGCGCTATGAAGGCGAATGGAAAGAAGGAAACTGGAATGGTAAAGGAAAAGCTACCTGGAAGGATAGCTCCAGTTATGAGGGACAATGGGTGAGAGGGAAAATGCAGGGAACCGGCACCAAAATTTACAAAGGCGGTGACCGCTATACCGGTAACTGGTTTGAAGATAAGATTGAAGGACAGGGCGAGTACACCTGGAAAAACGGGGATGTATATACCGGTCATTTCACCAATGAAAAAATGTCGGGACAAGGAAAAAAAGTGTACAAGGATGGCTCCGTCTATGAAGGATCCTGGCTGTTTGGATTATATAGCGGGAAAGGGGTACTGAGTTGGCCAAACAAGAACCGATATGAGGGCAATTTCTCAACTGGGGTGGCTTTGGGGAATGGGGCTTTTTACCGAAATGGAGTGCTGTTTTTTGAAGGCAATTTCAACGGAACCAGTACGTATAGTACAGCGACTACCTGGCTTTTAGCGGATGGCCGCTTTGCCCGGCGGACCACTTATACCGATGGTTCCATCTTTGAGATCTGGCACCCGGATCAATCGATGTTTATCGGCAGCATCATTGACATTGGTTATTATGGATCCATTAGTGACATCAAGCCACGTGAAGGCTCCTTGTTATACGCAACCGGTAAGGTTATTAGCGGGAAGTGGGATAGCGGAACGATTAAGCAACCCACGTATCAATACCAGATGAAAATGTCGGAGGCCGTTCCTGAATATGTTAAGGGACGGATCTATTATGCGTATAAAAAATATAGTGATGCCTTAAAATCATTTAATAAAGCTGTCGCCGCAAATCTGAAAGAGGATAGTGTGTTTTTATTCAGGGGTGCAGCTTATTATGGCCTGACAAAATATGATTCTGCCCGTGCGGATCTGACAACCCTTTTAAAGAAACAGGCAAAAAACAAAGAAGGGATAACCTGGAGGGCCAAAACCTTATTGTCGCTGAAAGACACTACCGCCGCTTTAGCTGACTATTCAGCCTATGTTAAGCATTTCCCAGGAGACTCTACCGGGTACTGGCAGCGGGGGATTGTTTATCATAATGTAAAAAACTATGACGCTGCGGTTAAAGATTATACCCAATACCTGCAACGGACCAAAGCGCGTAACGAGAATGTATATTATTACAGGGGAATCTGTTATGAACAACTTGGCAAGAAAACAGAAGCCTGTGCTGATTTCGAAACCGCCAAAAAAGGAGGAAATAAGAATGCGGATGCCCAGATCAAAAAACTCTGTGGCAACCCTGGATAATCAAAAAAGAAGGTGTTTTCCGAACCTCCGGCCCGCCTTTTCGTTGTATTTTTGCAGTTCAGCAACAACGTATGAAAAAAGGCATGATAATAGGATTAGTGATAGTGGCCGGTCTCCTGCTTACAGGTCCGGAAGCAGCCGCCCAATGTTCTATCTGTACCAAAACCGCCCAGCAACTCGGTGAGGGTCCGGCCAAGGGCATGAATTCAGGCATTCTTTACCTGGCTTTTGCCCCGATGGCGATCATTGGCTTTCTGGCCTACCGCTGGATAAAGAATAACCGTCAGGCCTGATCAGCGAATCTGTAGCTTTTTTACTTCCCCATCTATACTTAAAAGATAAATGCCTGCTGCCAGTTCAGGTAAAGCAAGGCGCAATTGGGTGGACTGCAGTTCCTGCTGCAATATTGTTTTGCCCGAAAAATCCATCAATTTTAAAACAGAGGGTGATGGATGTTCCCGGACTATATATAATTCTGTTTTAGCCGGATTCGGGTAAAATGAAAATGCATTGGCGGATTTAAGCTGAACAGATCTGATGGGCGATAAAACAGTGCGCTGATCTTTCCAGATAATCCGCAACCGGTAATACCAATGACCAACGGAAGCAATTTGATCAATGAACCGGTATGCTGACTGGGTCGCATTGGCAGGTAATTCGCCAAATTTTTCCCAGTTTCCATTTCCTGTTTTTCGTTCTATAGTAAACCGGCTGATCAGTTCAGGACTGGTCACTTCCCATTTCAATTGAACCTGTTGCTGGTTGGCTGCGGCAGTAAAAGAGATAAAATCTGCAGGTAAAAGTAATGTGCAATATCCGGCGGGACTGGAGGAACGGGTGAATATATAATCAGGAATTACCTGTCCGTTTGCCCCGGCCGCAGCTGCCTGTGGTACCGGATTACAGGAAACATCCCTGCCTGATTCAACGCCGGCTGCTCCGCCTGTTACGCTGGTGGTTATAGCAGGCAAGCTTCCAGTAAAATAAATGACCCCGCCACTGCCGCCGCCCCCGCCGCCAAAACAGCGACCGATATTACCCCCGTCATTTGAATGTCCCCCATTGCCGCCATTGGCTTCAACGGTTACCGGTCCGGTATAATTACCGGCATGCAGGATGATTGTACCACCAGCTCCACCTCCACCTGCTCCGTCTGAAATGGAAGAACCACCATCGGCACCCGATGCAATGATGGCCTGATTGTTTCCGATAATCGTATTCGCCCATAAAAAAATAATACCGCCACCTGCACCACCCGATACATTGGATAATCCATTATTGGAATGTCCGGCACCCCCGCCACCACCAGCATAAATTTTTTGTCCGCTGTTACTGCTCAGACTTTTGCCAGCCTCCCCTTTTAGCGTAGCGGTACAGGATACCCCGCTGCTGGAATTTCCACCACCGGTTCCGCCGGCATCCAGATTCGCACCCCCGCCGCCACTGTTATTATGATTATTACCGCCTCCTCCTCCATTGGCCGGCGCTCCCCGCCCACCGGTCTGGGTACTGGCTACATCCGCAATGCCTTCTCCCTTGGCAGCACCGCTTTGCGGACTCAGGTTGGATGCATTATAGGCATACCCACTGGCTGGCAACGCATCACTGCAGGTGCCATTGCTTTGCTGGAAATTTCCACCACGGTAACCATGACCGCCTGCATAAACGGGTGCATTCAGGATCAGGTCCTGCTCAGCATAGATCGCTATCACGCCACCGGTACCGCTGCTGTTATTCCAGGGTGTTGCTTTTACTGTATCAGTGACGTTTGCAGAAACATAAGTAGCAAAAGGGACCAGCTGCACTTTGCCACCGGCTGTTGTATAGGTGTTCTGCAATAAATGAAAAAGGAAAACAGAATCGCCGATGATTGAACAGATCGTAGCGGTTTCGTAATTGCCTGCATCGTTCAGGGCGGTCACAGTACCAAAGCTGCTGTTATTTGTAGTAGTGATACCTGCCCCTTTCATCTGCACTAACAGGATGGGGGTATTAACGGCCAGTCCGGCTGTACTGCTGAGACGGATACAGGCTTTGGCAGGAATAACTTCGAGCACCGGGTAATAACTGTTCACCACCCCGCTGATAGCAGTAGTCTGTCCTGATACAGGGATCAGGACAACCTGTGTAAGAAGCCATAAAAGGAAAACAAAGAAAACGCGGTGGAACCGGTTCCTGTTTTTCATATAACGGGACGTTGGTGTACTAGTTGATTCATTGCCTATTTATCCGCAATGTACTGGTACAGGTTGAAATTCCCCTGTTGCAAAGCCGTTTCAATTTCCTCTTTCAACCTGACCTTGTCAATGTCTTTCATTCGTTTTCGGCCGATCAGGTAATAGGCTTTTTCGGCCAGCAGCCAGCTTGTTTTTTCATTGATGCCGGCTGTTTTCAGTAACTGTTCAATTTTTTCGGCCAGATCAGTAATCCCTTCTTTTCGCGCCGCTACAGTTTTGATAACAGCTACTTCTTCTGTTTTCCGGCTGAAAGAAGGAGCCAGCATCAGGCGGAGATTGCGGACAAACATATCCGCATCGGGCCGGTCT
>CAUJFR010000366.1 GCA_963169885.1 Bacteroidota bacterium | reverse complement strand
ATAAGGCGCTCACCTGGTACCAGCAGGGAGCTGATAAAGGGTACAGTGAAGCCATGTATAAACTGGGACTAATCTATGAGCTTAAACACAAAACCACCCTGGCCAGGGAATGGTATAAGAAAGCCATTGCCGGGGGCCATCAGAAAGCGAAGGAAGCACTTGAAGATCTGGAGCTGACGGGGTTTTAGCTTTTCTCCCCCACAAACCAATCTTCTTTATCCTTAAACAATACATTGAAAGTGGTGAGTGAACCATAACAGCGGGTGATATACTGCTGCAGGTTCACTTTATCTTCGTCATTCAGTTTTTTATGACTGTTGATATTCTGTTCCAGCACCCGCAGCCGGTCGCGGAGCATGACGATCTTGTGGAAGAAATCCTCCACCGGAATTTCTTTAGGCTTTAGTGTTTTATCAAAAGGCTGCAGCAGCATAGTACCCTTCGACCATTTTTCTCCCATCGGCACATTTTCCGTAATACCGCCCCAAAGCCGCAGGATCTTCAAGAGGGAGCGTTCCACTTCTGAATGGGTTTCAATTTCTGCGGATACATTCTCCGGAATAATTTCTTCCAGTTTATCATCCGTCTTGTCGATTTCCTTAACGCCATGATTGATAAACGAGATAATATAAGTGGCATACCGGAGGGCGACGATTACGCCGGGACCGTATTGGGTATGCTGCAGGCGGGTGCCGGGGCCGAGGGTGAGGTTGTTCATAGCGGGAAATTACTGTGATGTCGGGAATTGACCAAAAGGTCGGATGAGTAATCAGTAATCAGTAATGAGTAGCTCGGGAAGGGGCTTATTGGCAGAGGCAGGTTGAGGGTGGGATGAGAAATGAGTAGTCTGGGAAGAGGCTCTTCTGTAAGTACCCCATAATTCAGACAGTGGTTAATTGAAGATATTCATTTTTACTAACCTTGTATTTCCATTCTTCCGGTGTCAGATTATTCAGTCCTTCATGGGGCCTTCTTTGGTTGTATTCCTCGATCCATTCCTGAGTTAGTTGTCTTACCTGATCAAGATCAAAGAACAGGTATGCGTCTAGGACTGCTTCCCGGTAGAGCCTGTTAAAACGTTCGATATATCCATTCTGCATGGGTTTACCTGGTTGAATAAACTGAAGCTGTATTCCATTGTCCTTACACCATATTTCAAAGTCATTAGAAGTAAATTCCGGTCCGTTATCCGACCTAACTGTCTTTGGTGCACCACGTTGTTCAATAACCCTGTTCAACGTTCGTATAACCCTTTTAGATGTCAGTGATGTATCGATTTCAATAGCCAGTACTTCCCGGGTGCAATCGTCCATCACATTGAAGGTTCTGAACTTTCTGTTACCCACCAGGCTGTCGCTCATAAAATCCATACTCCAGCTGCTGTTTAAAGCCGTTTGCTGCTGTAAGGGTTGTTTTACCCGGGCCGGCAGTCTTCGCTTGCCTTTTCGTTTTTTATTCAGTTTTAAGAGCTTGTAGACCCTGTAAACCTTTTTGTGGTTCCAGATCTTGCCTGATCGCCGCAGGTATGCAAAGAGCTTTCTGAAGCCGTAGGAAGGGTGTTTAAATGCCAGTTCCTGTAACGCGTCGACTATATCAGAATCGTCTCGTTTACTGCTGTAATAAAACTGAGAACGGGGTAATGACACCAATCTGCAGGCCCTGCTCACCGGAACACCTTGTTCCAGAACCATCTCCTCGATTAACTGCCTTTTTGTGGCAGGGCCCAGCCTTTTTTTGTGAACAGGTCTTTCAGAATCTGATTGTCCATGGCCAGGTCGGCATACATTTTTTTTAACCGGGCATTCTCTTCTTCCAGATCCTTCAACCGTTTTACATCAGAAGCTTCCATGCCTCCGTATTTGCTTTTCCAGTTGTAGAAAGTGGCTTCTGAGATGCCTAGTTCCCGGCAGATTTCCTTGGTCGGAATACCGGCTTCCTGGCGCTTGAGCGTGGAGACGATCTGGGTCTCCGTGAATCGTGTTTTTTTCATGTGCAGTTTAAATTTAAGTTTTTAACTCTAATTTTAAACTGTCTGGTTTTTAGGGGTACTTACACTTCGGGTAGTGGCAGGATAAAGGTCGGATGAAAAATGAGTAAAGAGTAGTTCCTGGAAACTAAAATAATTCCGGGGCAGGTTGGTAGTGGGGCAACGCTAATAATCAGGCTATTTTCCTATAAGGGCTGAAAGCTGCTTGAAACAGTTCAGTATCAGTGTTTCAATTACGCTTAAGGATTCAATTTTACAGAAGTCCAAATTACAAGCAATTCCTATTGCTGCATCTACTTCAATTACTGATCCCCTTGCAATTTCAAAATATCTTTTACGTTCTGCTTCGGAACGCCTGGAGCAGCCTTCTGCAATATTCAAATGTACTGAAAGGGCGGCTCTCCGGATCTGTGAAACCATTGCAAATTTTTCTTCTTTAGGAAATAATGCAGTAAGACGGTAGCATTCAGCTACCAACTCCCTGCTATCCTTGTAAATTGGTTTTTTTGTGTGGGCAAGTTGTAAAAACATAGTTTAAGGTTAATTCCTTAAATATATTATTTCCACCAATCGAAATTTTATCCGTCGCCATTTTTATTAAAAACTCTTCCACTTACCTGTTCTTACTGAATATAATCCTCTTCCCGGGCTACTCATTACTGATTACTCATTACTCATTCTTCTCTCAACCTGTCTCTGCCAATAAGCCCCTCCCCGGGCTACTCATTACTGATTACTCATTCATTTACAGGCTGTTTCTGCCAATAAGAATTCCCCCGCTATTTCATTTGAAAAAGTAAAACCGTATATTGTTCTCCTAACCATTACACCTCAAATGAAACAACTACCCCTCCTCCTGGGCACAGCCCTTTTTTTCCTGCCTGCTGCTGCTCAGGTTAAACAACCCCCGGCCAACAAACAAATGGAAGTTCAGGTTGTCACCCAGGTGCAGCAAGTCATCGGCACGATTGCGCTCAATGGATTTAATTTTGAGAATGGGAAATTGTCCCTGGCCGGCTGGACCCGTGAAGGTACCGCATTTAATAATCAACCGACCTATGGACATAATGTGGTGATCCGCCGGGAAATGGATAATCCGCAGAATCCGTTCCGGGTGAATATTACATTGGGCGGAGATTATTGGAAGGATCTTTCATTGCCTATCGGACATAAAGGAAAATACTGGATTGGCTCTTTTGAAAACAGAGGTGATAGTGCGCAGCCATTTGCCCGGACACAGGGCAACACACCTATGGGCACCTTGCTCTCTCCGGAGTTTACTATCTCACACGATTATATCAGCTTTCTCGTGGGCGGCAGTAGTGATATGGCGAATGAAAAAATAGAACTGATCTACGAAGGACAACCTTCGGATGCCGCTGGTGATGATAAAAACAAGTCCAAAAATCAGGGAATACTGATTAATCCTTTAAATGCCAGCCAGGCTATTGCTAAGTTTTATAAGGCCAGCGGAAAAGGAAGTAGTGTAATGCGCCGTGTCTGGTGGGAGGTGAAAACATTGAAAGGAAAGAAGGCGAGAATAAAAATTACCGATAACAGTGCTACCGGATACATCAACGTGGATGACATCCGTTTTCAGGAACAATCCCCCGATCAGACCGATATAAAGATCGGCACCCGTCTTACCGTTAAGCAGGTGTTTCAGAAAGAAGGGAATTATTATGACTGGGATTTCCCGCTGTGGGGGACCATTGATACACATACACACCCTGCAGCACATATCGGTTTTGGTAACCGCCTCTTTCATGGTGAACCCGTTGGCACTATTAACAAGGCACTGGCCGATTGTGAAATCGATCACGGAGCCGATATATTGCGTACCCTGACGAGTTCCTCCGGTGAACGGATCCGCGGAAATATTATCCGTAATGCGGTGGCCGGTGTGTTCGACCCAGGCCATCGCCTGGGTGTTATGGATCCCGGTAATACCTGGGGATCCAATGAACAAACCCTTGCCTACTGGCCGATTTATAATACCAAACTGCATCAGCAGATGTGGAAGGACTGGCTGAAAAGAGCTTACGATGGTGGGTTACGGATGATTGTGGCGCTGACTGTACATAGCCAGGTGTTTGCCCGTATCAGTGAAGGGACCCGGCCGGATGATGACAAATCGGTGGGGGATAAGCAAATTGACTATATAAAAAACGTGATTGCACCAGCTTGCCGTGACTGGATGGAAATCGCTTATTCTCCTGCTGATATGCGCCGGATCATGTTGAATAATAAACTGGCTGTGATCCTGGGCAGTGAACTTGATAATATCGGCAACTTCGATGGAAAGCGGGCGCCAACTGAAGCGGAAGTGAGAGCGGAAATCCGTCGTCTTTATGATAAAGGGTTACGCTATATGTTCCCGGTGCATTTACTGAACAATGGCTTTGGTGGAACCGCCATCAAGTCTGACATCTTTAACCTGGCCACCAAGTTTAATACGGGCAGGGCTTTTGATGTGGAACTAAAGGATTATAAGGATGGGTTTTCGGAATATAAGCTCAAAGCTAAATTTGATGTGTTGAGTGATGTACCTGCGGCCATGATCGATGCCAATAATAAAGCGATTGCTTATGGGGGTATTGCAGGTGCTGCTGCCCCGGTAGTGGTACCCGCTGCCGCTCCTTTGGTATTACCTTTTATTCCGCTGATCACGACTGCTGGTACAACGGTAGTGGGGATGGCGGCTCCGCTGATTCCGGTCCTGGCCGGAGTGGCGGTAAACAAGTGGACGAATGAATGGGGCATTTCACTGGATGTGATACCGGTGGGAAACAATTACCCGGCTTATCCCTGGAAACGTTATGCGGGTCATATCAACCGGCAGGGATTGACAACGGCTGGCGAAATAGCCGTGAATGAAATGATGCGGTTGGGTGTGATGATCGATATTGATCATGCCGGCAGAAATACAGTGGATGATTATTTCAGGATGGCCTTTGCCGTACCAGCAGGAGGTTACCCGCTTAACAGTGGCCATAACCAGTTTACCGAAACCCGCTGGACGGAAGCGCAGCTACTACCCGAAGCCTATGATCTCAGTACAGTGGATGGCCGGAAATTATACACGAATCATTATAATCATATAGCTGAAAAAATTGCGAATGAAAATGACCGCAAACCCGATGAGCTGATAAAAATCAGGCAGCTGGGCGGTATGATGGGTGTGGGCATCTCAGGAGCCAATGTAAACGCGTTAACGAATGTAATCCCTGCTTCCTCCCGGCGCTATACCGAATCGGTGGTGACCAATAATAATCCGGGCAGCAGCCGGTCCGCGGCCCAGTTATTATTATATGCTATTGAAAAAATGAATGGGAGCGGGGTTTGTTTTGGTACGGATATCAACGGCTTTGCCGGACTGGTAGGTCCGAGGTTTGGGGCAAACAGCGCCAGTGCGGCCGGACATGACCGTTATGATATTTATAACCGCCGCAGTTTTGTATATGGACAGGCCAACCAGGTGCGCTATACCCCCTTTACCGATCTTTCTGGTAACCGTTTCCGCGGCCATCTGACCGGCTCCTATGATGATCTGAAGAATAATCCGGATAAATTTTTACAGAACGGTAAACTGTTTACCGAGGAACAAGGCGATTTTATGCTGGCCTTGCAGATTTATTATTCCATGGAAGAGCGGTTTAAACGCGAAGCTGAATCCGGTGATACCAGAAATAAGATTGACTGGTACCTGAATCATGTGGTACACAGCAGTTATGACAAGGGACGGATCAGGGAGTTTATCAAAGGATTAATCAAAGGCGGGAACGGAGAGAATATCGGCACGGATGTTTTTAACGGAGACGTAGGTACCCAGCAACAGATTTCCCTGAAAGTAAGCCGCGAGAAAATTTTCAATAACCGTACGGTTGACAGCCGGACCGGTGATGTAACCTCCAATTCCGAAAAGAACCGTCGCCACAAACTGCTGGAAGCAGCGTTTGATTATTATAAAATAATGACCCGGCCCGGTACCAACGAACCGTTGATTCCGGCCTCCACCCTGGGTAAAACCTGGGATTATAATATCGATGGCATGGCGCATTACGGGATGATGGCGGATTTCTTCCAGGACCTGAAGAATGTGGGCATGAAACCCAAGGATATGTCGGTGCTGTTTAACTCCGCCGAAGATTTTGCCCGGATGTGGGAGAAATGTGTGAGGCAGAGCGAGCGGGTGAGGTAGCTGCTCGGGGAGAGGCGTTCAAGGTAGAAACAGACTGAAAGTAGAATGAGTAATGAGTAATCAGTAATGAGTAGCTCGGGGAAAGACCTTACGTTTTGAAGCAGGTTTGGGGAGGGGGATAAGTAATGAGTAATCATTAATTATCCCCTTTTTCAGCCTGTTTCTAACTTTAATACCTCCTCCCGAGCTACTCATTACTGATTACTGATTACTCATCCGAAATTGTAAAATTGTGCCAAAATGTCCCTGTTTACTTAGGGGAGACTTCTAAGAAAGCAATAAAATATTCCATCAAATCAGTAAAACCTTCCATTTAACGACAAGGGGTTGCAGGGTACTTTTAAAGAGAATTTCAAGCATAAGCAGCAAGCAGAAACGGCCAGCCCTTTGTAACGACCTTCCGGTCGCTTACAAAGGGGCCCTGACCGGCTCCCGCCCCTGCACAAACCGAAACGATTGCCACACCATGTTCATACAGAAATACTTCGAGGAATTCGAACTCAATCATACCCGGCAGACCCGGGGCCGGACGATCACCGAAACAGATATTGTGATTCACGCGGGACAATCGGGCGACTTTTTCCCCCATCATATGGACGAAGAATGGTGCAAAACCCAGCCCTTTGGCCGGCGGATTGCCCATGGCACCCTCATCTTTACTGTGGCGATCGGACTGACCGCTGATTTTATCAATGAAGTATCCATGACCTACGGTTATGAGCGGCTCCGTTTTATCAAACCCGTGTTTATTAATGATACCATTCGGGTAAATATTACTATAAAAGAAAAAAAAGACCATAAAAAACCGGAATACGGCCTGGTGACCGAACTGGTGGAATGTTTCAATCAACATAAAGAACTCGTGATGTTGTGCGAACATATCCTCATGGTAAAAAAGAACGTTTAATATGGCAGCCATCGTTTTAAATGGTATCACATGGGGACATAGCCGGGGTATTACTCCCCTGCTGGCGCTGTCCCAGCGATACAGTGAGCTGCATCCCGAAGTGGAAATTCGTTGGAAGAAAAGAACATTGCAGGAGTTCGCAGATTTTCCGATCGAAAAACTCACTCTTGAATATGACCTGTTGATCATCGATCATCCCTGGGTGGGTTGCGCTGCCGCCACGAATTGTGTGCTGCCATTAAATGAATATTTATCGCCAGCCTATCTGAATGACCAGGCCCGTAACTCAGTCGGCCAATCGCATAACAGTTATCACTATGAAGGAATGCAATGGGCACTGGCCATGATGCAGGATCCACTCAGGCGTTGCCTGAAAGCGATTGATGAAAGGTGGAGATAGGTTGAAATGTTTACAAGTTGACAAGTGGTGCTCTTAGCAGGTTGCCTTATCAACCTGCCAACCTTCCATAAAAATCCTCTTTTTCCGGGATACGCCCCTCTTTAGAATATTTCATCTTTGAGCAGTAAATATGCCCGACATGAAGTACTTCTTTATATTTTTCCTTTTCTGCTCCACCCGCCTGTTAGCCCAGGAACAAACCTATGATATAGTTACTTTCACCCTGCCCGATGGCTGGAGCAAGGGGGAAGAGAATAATGCGGCCATTCAGTATGTAAAAAAAGAGGGAACCAAATGGGCACAGATTGCCATTTATAAGAACACCACTTCACTTGGAACCCCGGAAGCGGATTTTGACAGTGAGTGGGAAAAACTGGCTGCCACCCCTTATCAGATTACAGCCCTTCCAATAAAAACAGCTGCTGAAACCGTTTTTGGCGATTGGAAAAAAACCAGTGGCACCGGCAAATGGATGTTTAATGGTAAAGAAGTCATTACCACAGTGACTACCTATACCGGTTACGGAGCCTGTGTGAGTATACTCTGCAATCGCTCGGATAAAAAGTTTGCTCCCGCTTATGATCAGCTGCTGAGTACGATCCGGTTGCAATCCGGGAACACAGTTGCTGTGCAGGACCCCGTACCTCCGCCACCGGCTGATAATGGCAATGAACAGACGATCAGCAATACGCAACCCGTGGCTACCGGTTACAAGTTCAATACGACCAATTTTGATGATGGCTGGACCAGCAGCATCCAGGAAGACTGGGTACAAGTGGAGAAAGGATCCATCAAAACGATGATCCATTATCCCAAAGAGGGAACGATCTTCCCTTCCGATCCCGAGCCGCTGATCAGGGCTGCCTGGAATATACTCGTGGCACCCCGTTACAGCAATCTGAGTAATTTCAGCGCCCGATATGTGGAAACTTATAACCGTCCTTATTTCGGTTCAGGCTATGCCACGGAAAACAGCACCGGTCAGTCAGTTTTTATTGTGCTCTTCCGCAGGGGCGGCGGCTGGATTGAAGTGGTAGCACCGGATAATGCCAGCTTTACCCGTGAATTTGGCTTCAATCCAGAATCCATTGTCTGGGGAAAGCTGACTGAATATTCAGGTGGCTGGGTAGTGACCAACAGTGCCGGGACAACAATTAACGCTGATCCGGAGGTTTTTAATAAACTGGATAATATGACGACCTACAACAAATTTGCGGTGGCCGCCTCCGACCTGGCCGGCACCGGAAAATGGAATGCCGGTTTTTCCAGTAATACGTATTATGCAAATTATTATACCGGAAACTATACCGGGATGAACACCTATACTTCTTCCCAGTGGTTTGATTTTAAAAGCGGGCAACAGTATCATTGGGAACTGGTGGCGGCCAATACTTTCAACGGCCAGACTAATGTGGCACAAGCGAAGTCTGATGGTAACTTCTCCTCTGTAAATGACTGGCAGCTGAATTTTTCAAATATTGAGCAGCGCTCAAAAACATATGACGCTTATTTCACCGCCACTAAAGGAGGGAGGGTGCTCTGGCTGAATGATGCGAATGCACCGGGGTCGGGGATTTTTACGGGATACTCGAAATGAGTAATGAGTAATCAGTAATGAGTAGCTGTGGAAGAGTTCAATTGAGCTGTAAGAGGTTGAGTAAGGATGAATAATGAGTAATCAGTAATGAGTAGCTGTGGAACACCCAGATTGTTCAGGGTCAGTATTAAAGTGGAAGGTTTTAAAAAATAAACGAAAAATCTTTACAGTTTTCAAACTGATTCTAAACTGTAAAGATTTTTCCGGAGCTACTCATTACTCATTATTCATTACTCATTGTCCCCCTTCCTCACCATTCATCTGTCCTGAAACTACTCACAGGAAACCCCTCTGTACTAAACAGATCCCCCACCACAAAATCCTTAAATGCATAACGAACCGCTACGGGTTCCTTTACATCGGGAGCAGATAAGATGATATTACCGCCGTTTACCATCGCTTTCGCCGGACGGAATACTTTATTCGCCCCGGCCACTTCAAAGTACTTCAGCTCTTTGCCGAAGGCAGATAAACCGTTTGGCGCATTTTTAAATTTAACCGTGACAATATTACCACTGATCGTGATGGCATCATAAGCGGGACTTTCATAGCCAAATCCCTTCAGCCCGTATGTTTTGCCGAGTGCCATAAATGCAAGGCGTTTTGCGCCAGTCAGTTTATCCATCGGATGGATATTGAATTCCTCCCCGATATCCATCAGTACAGCCATGCCGCTGTTGGGTATAACAGATAAAGCCTTACGTTGTGCATCCCTCAGGTAAGCTGAATTATAAGCCGTAGCACCCACGACCGCATGGTTCATATAATTATAAGGCGCAATCTGCGCATAAAAGAAGGGAAAGTCTCCCTGTCCGCTTTGCTCCCGGATCTGTTTAACAAAAGCAGGAAACAAGGTCTCGTATTGTTTCGCCCGGTCGTTATTACTCTCGCCCTGGTACCAGATACAACCTTTGATGGTATAACCAAGAAAGGGTTTCAGCATTCCATTGTACAATACCGTGGCATTTTTGTTATTCAGTTTGCTGGTATCGGTCGGGGAGGGTACTTTGATCTCCGGAAAAGCTTTTAATGTCTCCGCATCCATAAAGGCTTCTACCGGGGAACCTCCGTAACTGATATTGACCAGCCCGATAGGTACTTTTAATCTTTCATAGAGCATTTTGCCAAAATAATAAGCCGTGGCGCTGAAATTACTCACCGCTTCGGGTTCAGCCATTTTCCAGGTGGACTGTTTGCTGGTATCCTGTGGTAAACGTTGTACGGAACGCGGAACTGTATATATGCGGATATGCTCATTGGTTGAATTAAATATGGCCTCATTGCTGCCAATAATAGGCTGGTCTTTGAATCCTTTCATCGCCATTTCCATATTACTCTGCCCGCTGCACAACCATACTTCACCGATCAACACATCCTTGATGGTAACCGGCTTCCCATCCGAAATAGTAATAGTATACGGACCGTGTCCCGCTGTTGGAGTTTTCTCCAACAGCATAGGAGACATCCTCGCAGCCGCTGATCCATCCTCCGACATAGCCCATTCAGTGGTAGGCACCTGGCCAGCCACCGGGGTCTTCACGGATAAACGCCATTTGCCGTCGGACCCGGCTTTGGTACTATAGCTGGCTTTATTCCAGGAAGTACTCACTTTGACCGTAGCGCCCGGACTCGCCCAGCCCCATAGTACAGGATTCGCATTTTGCTGCAATACCATGCCGTCCGAAATGAAATAAGGAAGGCGGATAGTGGCGGTCGAGATGATGGGAAACAGGAATACAAGGAGGGCAACTTTAAAGCGGGCGAAATGATACATGGCATGGTCGTTTTTGTTGGCACCAATGTAGGGATTTTGGCGGGGAAAAGCATCATGTAGCAGCGGATGAGTAATGAGTAATCAGTAATGAGTAGCTGTGGAAGACGCTATTTAAATTGTAACAGGCTTAAAGTGGATGAGTAATGAGTAATCAGTAACTGTGGAAGACTCAAAAT
>CAUJFR010000365.1 GCA_963169885.1 Bacteroidota bacterium | reverse complement strand
CACGATACGGCAGCGGATGTAATGGATTATTATGATGAGGATGTGCTGGATGAAACTAACGGACAGGCACACCTGCTGAATATCCAGCGTTTTGAAACAGCCCTGAACCTGAATGCCAAAGAGCGAAGCCGTCGTTTTGCCTCCATCAATACCAAACAGGAACTGGAACAGGTACGGAAAGCCATTCATAACCGGTCAGTTTCTTTATTTGAACCAAGACCAGAGCTGGGTCATGGCACGAATACCCTCGCTATTATCGGCCGTCGTCAGGTCAGTAAGGGATTGTTCCTGGACAGGCGGGCCTTCCTCAACAGTTATGACTATACGACCGATCCCGATGGTTCGATCCTGTCTGCTGTCATGCGGCCGATCGGACTGGTGTGTGGCGGGATCAACCTTGAGTATTATTTTTCCCGGGTGGATAATATCAAACTCGGGGCAGGTACCAAATTGCCCCATAATGTGATGGGTTTATTCGGGGTGGCCAACAGCAGTGACGGCGATCTGCGCCCCGGTCTTCCCTGGCAGATGATTGAGGTACATGACCCGGTACGTTTGCTGGTGATTGTAGAACAGTCTCCGGAAATAGTATTGAAGGCGATTCAATCTGCGCCTGCCGTATTTGAGTGGTACCAGAATGAATGGGTGCATATAGTGGCCCTTCACCCGGCAACGCAGCAATTTTATTATTTCCGCAACGGCGTATTTGAACCTTACCAGTTGCTGACGGCTGCAGACGAGATCAGGACCATTCACAATATGGAAGAGTTTATTGAAGGGGCCAGGGAGATGGAAACCAATCATATTGTACATGCCACGGAGGAAAACCTGCCGGTGTATCTGCTGGATTAAAAGGATCAGGTTATTAATATAGTCGGATGTCACAAGGGCATCTGTTAAAATGAATTCAATGGGTCAATTACTTGTATTAGCTGTACTGGTGCCGCTGCTGGCTTTTTTTGCCACCCTGCTCTGGCAAAATAAAAATGAGCGGCCTATCGCCTGGATCGTTCGTATAGCGAAAGTGGTCAATATCGGGCTGGCCGTGTTATTTGCCGCCTGGTGGATCCTGGATGGCCTAAAAGCGGTGGATTACCAGTTACTCACGTTGTATAAGTCTGATCATTTCGTTTTTGCCCTTCATTTTTATTACGACGAAATAACAGCGGTATTCAGCCTCACCGGTGCGGTTCTCTTTTTCCTGGTGGCCACATTCAGCAAGTATTATATGCACCGTGATCAGGGCTTCAAACGGTTTTTTAACACGATTCTGCTTTTTTCAACGGCTTATAACCTGATTATCCTATCCGGCAATTTTGAAACGCTTTTTATCGGCTGGGAGATCAAGGGTATCTGTTCTTTCCTGCTCATTGCGTTCTACCGGGACCGTTACCTGCCGGCAAAAAATGCCTTTAAGGCCGTGTCCAATTACCGGATCAGTGACGTCTCTCTCATGCTGGCCATGTGGATGATGCATCACCTGATGAATCAGAATATCAGTTTCCCGCAACTCGGACTTGCCAAAGAAACGGCACTGGCCACCGCTTCACCCTTTATGTCCGTGTTCATAGTTTGTATGATGATCCTGCCTGCCGTGGTGAAATCGGCTCAGTTTCCTTTTACGACCTGGCTGCCAAGAGCACTGGAAGGCCCGACTTCCTCATCGGCGATCTTTTATGGTTCATTGAGTGTGCACATTGGTGTATTCCTGTTATTACGTACGCATCCCTTCTGGGAAGACATGCTTTGGGCCAAAATATTGATCATCGTTATTGGCGCACTCACGGCCATTACCGCTACGGTGATTGCCCGGGTACAACCTACGGTGAAGACACAGATCGCATATTCATCGGCGGCACAGATCGGACTGATGTTTATTGAAATTGCCCTAGGTTTCCATTGGCTGGTTCTGCTTCATTTCGCCGGCAATGCTTTTCTCCGCACCTACCAGCTGCTGGTGTCTCCATCCGTGCTCAACTATCTCGTACATCACCAGATTTTTCATTATACCGCACCGGTTCACAAAGCAGTTTCCCGCTGGAAAGCCACACTCTATATACTGGGGATTAAAGAATGGAACCTTGACACTTTATTATACCGCTATGGATGGAAACCCTTCAAGACGCTGGGTGCTGTATTTGGGTTTTTGCAAAACAAGGTCTTTGCCAATACCCTGGCCATCATGGGTGTCTTTATGCTGATTGCGGGGTATAATAAACCGGATTCCTTCCAGAGCCAGGTCAGCGGCATGCCCATGCTGCTCATGTCGGTGGCCCTGGTATTGTTTCTCTTTTCTTTTTCATCCAGGGGCAGGGCTATTACGGCCTGGTGGTACCTGCTGACAGGACATATTTTTATACTCGCCGCTGTTTTATTCAATGCACCGCATATTTATTTCAGTGAGTTGTTTTTCTATGCCAGCGGGGTGCTGATTGCCTTTTTACTGGGTTATTATTGCCTGATTAAAATAGAACGTATCGATCAGGATATTTCTTTGTCCCGTTTCCACGGTTATGTATATGAACAGGAGAATACCGGGTTCCTCTTTCTGTTGGCGGCCATGGGCATGCTGGGATTCCCGATCACGGCTGCTTTTATCGGCATTGATGTACTGTTCACCTATATACATAGCGATCAGTATGGACTGATCACTATGCTCGGACTCTCCCTGTTTTTTGTAGAACTGGCCGCATTCCGGATTCTGCTCCGTATCTTTTTTGGCCCGCATAAAAAATTATATCACCCGGTGGCTTTCCGGAGTACCTGACCGGCATTACATCAGCTGACCAGCCGCCCACCGCAGACTGTTGAAGGTCTTGACATACTTGTTGCGCAACTCCTGTAATTTCTGCAGCGCTTCGAGGGTTTTGTTTTCCCGGCTATTGACCAGGAAGAGCGAACTCTCTCCGTTTTTAAACCGGGTTTCTTCACCCTGTTGAAGGAGCTTGTAATTTTTATAGTTGTTTTCCTGCAGGAGCAGCTGTTGACGGAGGGTAACCAGTTCGTTATAGTAAGAGCGGACTTTTGTTTCTACCTGCAGTTGCTTGTATTGTTGTTCTGTTTCAGCTTCTGTTATTTTCAACCGCGCTTTCTTAAATTCACCCCGGCCGGCCGAGAAGCGGAGGGGAATACCCACTGAGAATCCGTACCTGAAATTATTTTCAAAAAGCGGACCTGTTGCTGTTTTCAATACATCATATCCTTTCCCCAGCT
>CAUJFR010000364.1 GCA_963169885.1 Bacteroidota bacterium | reverse complement strand
TTGCAAAAATAGGGTTTCAGGCCAAAAAAATCATTTCCTGTGGCCGATAATTTCATCAAAATGCTTCCGCTTGCGTACAAAATGCTGCCAGATCATGTTTTTGCGGGAATAGCCGTGGAGCGTTCCCTTTTTTGTAACAGGAAACACACTTTTATGCTGATAAAACAGCCACCATTTGGAATAAGCCAGGTGTGAGCGGATAATGGCAATAAAATAGCCGCCATCACCCGACAACAAACCTTTCCAGGCAGATAAAGCATCCAGCAAATTACGGACCGGTACGATCCAGAGTTTTTTCCGGAAAGGCAGGTTCTTGGAAAGCATGATGCGGTTATTCCGGAAATTCAGATAAGTCTTTAACGAATTGCCCTTGGGCAGGGTACCTCCTCCCACATGATAAACCACTGATGCCGGACAGGAATAAACCTCGTAACCCATCAGCTGAATCCGCCAGCAAAGATCGATTTCTTCCTGGTGGGCAAAGAAGTATTCATCAAAACCGCCGGCTTTATGAAAAACCGCTGCCCGGATAAACAAGGCCGCTCCGCTGGCCCAGAAAATGGGCTCCGACTGATCGTACTGTCCGTGATCAGTTTCAGTTACATCAAATATCCGTCCCTTGGCAAAAGGATACCCATATTTATCCAGCCAGCCTCCGGCCCCGCCGGCATACTCAAAACTCGAATGATCCGCGTAAGCCAGTATCTTGGGCTGACAGGCTGCAATCTGCGTATTACTTTCGAGCAACTCCAGCATCGGGCTGATCCAGTCCGGCCCCACTTCCACATCCGAATTCAGCAATACATAATAATCGGCCTCCACCTGTTTCAGGGCTTCATTATAGCCTTTGGCAAATCCATAATTCCTGTCTAATACAATACAACGCAGGGCAGGATACTTTTCCTGCATGAATGCCAGCGAGGTATCCGTGGATCCGTTATCCGCCACAATGACCTCCAGGTTATCATAGCGGGTAGCCATTACAAAAGGCAGGAATTTTTCCAGGTAATGCCGGCCGTTCCAGTTCAGTATAACAACAGCAACTTTAGGTGAGTGCGACAAGGGGGGTAAAAAATTTTTCCAAAAATACGGGAAGCCGGTTTATCCTCGCTAAATTCGAAACATGTTCAGGCAATTATTAAATTGGCGCACCCTGCTGGCCCTGCTGGCGATCGTGATCGTAAGCGGTACTATTTTTTATTCGCAGTACCTCTCCCGTAAGATTGCCCGGGAGGAACGGGAAAAAGTGGAGCAATGGATCGACGCCGGCAAATTCCTGATCAATGCCCCGATTGATGCCGATATTACGTTTGCCACCCGGATCATTACCGGTAATAAAGTGATACCTATTATCGAAACGAATGAAAAAGACAGTATCCTGCAATATGTGAACCTGGACTCCTCCAAAGTAGTGAGTGATAAAGGCTATGTGGAACGAAAGATGAAGGCTTTCCGGTCGCAGCAGCACCGGATCGAGTGGACGGACCCCAAGGATCCCACGATCAGGAACCGGTATTATTACGGGGAGTCGGCCCTGCTGGATGAAGTCCGCTACTACCCGATTGTCCAGCTTTGCATTATTGCCCTTTTTATCCTGATCACCCTGCTCTCCCTGCGGAGCAGTTACCGGTCTGTACAGAACCAGGTGTGGGCTGGTATGGCCAAGGAAACCGCACATCAGCTGGGTACTCCGGTTTCCTCCCTTGAAGGCTGGGTGGAAATGCTGAAAGAAACACCGGGCAGTGAGAAAATTGCCCAGGAACTGGAAAAAGATGTGGACCGGCTCCGCCTGGTATCTGACCGTTTTGGCAAGATCGGCAGCACCCCACAGCTCGAAGAAAGAGATCTGGTGATCCAGGTGAATAATATGGTGGATTATATGCGGAAAAGAGCCGCAGGCCGGATTAGCTTTACGGTCAATACACATGGACATAAGGATATGATCGCCAAAGTATCGCCTCCCCTCTTTGACTGGGTGATTGAAAACCTCTTAAAAAATGCCCTGGATGCGATGGAAGGTATGGGCAGTATAACGGCTGAAATCGAGACCGATGGCCGGTTTGTCTATATCGACGTGACTGATACAGGTAAGGGCATCAGTAAACAAAATATTGACCGCGTCTTCAAACCAGGTTTTACAACCAAAAAAAGAGGCTGGGGGCTGGGACTGAGTCTCTCCCGCCGGATCATCAAACACTATCACCAGGGCGAAATTTTTGTAAAACATTCAGAAACCGGAAAAGGAACCACATTCAGAATTGTTCTGAAAAAATAAACCGTGTATATTTGCATCCCTCAATGTTACCCGGGTGGTTGATCCCGAATGAGTCGGGAGGCAGACAAGCTAATTTGAGGCGGCATATTAAAGTTCTTATTTTTCATGCCCAGGTGGCGAAATTGGTAGACGCACTACTTTGAGGTGGTAGCGCCCGAAAGGGTGTGCTGGTTCGAATCCAGTCTTGGGCACAAGGCCCTCAACGATAGTTGGGGGCTTTTGTATTTGGGGGCAACGCGAACTTGTTCGCAGATGCAACCAAATACAAAAGACCCGCCGCGATAGCGGCGATGGGCCTTGGGTAAGACCAATAAAAAAGGATCACGGCAGTAATCCAGTAAATAAAAAAGCCGCTTTGCATCTGCAAAGCGGCTTTTTAGTAAATAGATAATCCTATGGATTCTGTGCTGAATTAGGATTGGCCTGCAGCTCGGAGATCGGAATGGCAAACTGCCATCTGTCATCACCAGCAGGAACCTGTAATACTCCACCAACTGCAGCAGAAACAAAGTTCGGAACTACTGTTCTGTCCAGTGGCTGATTCAGCCGTTTCAGGTCAAAAAAACGGAAACCTTCACCCCAGAATTCAATCCGGCGTTGTACCAGGATTTCGTTTAGCAGGGCAGCACCGCTGTTGGCTGAAAGTGTGTATGAAGGATCCCTGTTGACCGCTAATGTAAATAAAGCAGCTTTGGCATCTGCTTCTTTACCGGGCGTATTGGCATAGGCTTCAGCCAATATCAGGTACATTTCTGCCAGGCGGATATACGGCACATCCCCGATCGTCGGCACTTCTCTTGTTTTAAACTTACGGCTCATATATGGCTCGCGGATATAGGTAGCAAGCGGTAAGGGGAAATTGGCGGCGGTTGGCGCCGGTTCCCACAACGTTTTACGTACATCGGTAGCAGTGATCTGACCATACAAAGCGGAATTGATTCGTTTGGGCCGGCTACGGATATAGGTGGTGTTTCCATCCCAGGAAATCTGGGCAAAGTAAGAACCAAATGTATCACCCTGATCGGATTGTACATAGGCACCCCAGATCCATTCCGTGTTACTGATATTATTAAAACCAGACTGATAGGCCACATTTGACATCAGCGAGAAATTACCTGCATCAATCACCTGCTTGGCATAAAGGGCGGCATTGGTATAATCCTGCATCGTCAGTGCCACACGCGCACGGATTGCACGGGCCGCATTCAGGGACAAATGGGATTTATTTGGCGCTGCAGAGGCCGTTGCAAAAAGTGTCATAGCATCACCCAGGTCCTTATTGATCT
>CAUJFR010000363.1 GCA_963169885.1 Bacteroidota bacterium | reverse complement strand
CGTACAACATCCCCGTATTTTTCGCCAAACAATGCCATGGCACCGAGTTTCAGGGCTTCTTCCTTGGGCAATGATTTTATAACCACCGGGATGTTCTCCCGGATTTTTTCATTGACAATGGTCTCGATCCGGGCCATTTCCTCATCGGTCACTTTAGCAAAATGCGAGAAGTCAAAACGTAACCGTTCTTCATTTACCAATGATCCTTTCTGAGCCACATGATTTCCCAATACCTCGCGCAGGGCTGCATGCAACAAGTGTGTGGCCGAGTGATGCAGGGTGGTTTCTTTGCGCTTTCCCGCATCCACTTTCGCATTCACCTTACCGGATACTTCAGCTGGCAAGGTTTCTGTAAAATGAATGATCAGGTCATTGTCTTTTTTCGTATCCACCACGGCCACTTTCGTTCCGCCGATCGTTAACCAGCCCTTATCACCCACCTGTCCGCCGCTCTCGGCATAAAAAGGCGTTTGTTCCAGCACCAGCTGGTAGCCTTCCTTCCCTTTGGCTTTTACTTTGCGGTATTTTAATACTTCGGTTATTCCTTCCAGTGAGTTATAACCCACAAATTGATTCGTGCCTGCTTTCAGTTCAATCCAGTCACCGGCATCCACGGTAGTAGCGGCGCGGCTACGGTCTTTCTGTTGTTGCATTTCCGCCTTAAATCCTTCTTCGTCTACTTTCAGGTTATTCTCAGCAGCAATCAGCTGCGTCAGATCCAGCGGGAAACCATAGGTATCATATAATTCAAATGAATCCTTACCGGAAATACTGCCCTGAGCAATCAGGTCATCCACTCTTTTCAGGCCCTTCTCCAGGGTACGCAAAAATGCTTCCTCTTCCTCTCTCACCACTTTGCTCACAAAATCAACCTGCTGCTGCAACTCGGGGAAAACGGTTTCAAACTGTTTCGCCAGTACCGGCACCAGTTGCGCCAGCAGGGGTTGTTTATAATCGAGATAGGAATAATAATAACGCACGGCCCGCCGCAGGATCCGTCTGATCACATAGCCAGCTCCGGTATTTGACGGTAACTGTCCGTCGGCAATTGTAAAACTGATCGCGCGGATATGATCGGCGATCACGCGGAAGGCCACGGCCTGTTTGCTGTCGCCACGGTCATACGGCTTACCGGTTATTTTCTCCGTTGATTCGATAGTGCCGCTGAAGATATCGGTATCATAGTTGGAGGTCTTTCCCTGCAATACCCTCACCAGGCGCTCGAGTCCCATACCGGTATCCACATGGGTGGATGGCAGGGGTTCCAGGCTTCCGTCTTTCTTCCGGTTAAACTGCATGAATACATTGTTCCAGATCTCGATCACCTGCGGGTGATCCTTATTCACCAGCATATGTCCGGGCACCTTGGCCCTTTCCTCATCCGAACGGAGGTCCACATGGATCTCACTGCATGGACCACAGGGACCCGTATCCCCCATTTCCCAGAAATTATCCTTCTTATTACCAAATACGATCTGGTTAAACGGATCCGGAAGAAGTGCCTTCCATTTATCAAGTGCTATTTTGGACGCCGGCAGTTTTTCTTTCTCATCGCCTTCAAACACGGAAGCATAGAGACGGCTTTTGTCAATCTTATACACTTCAGTCAGCAGTTCCCAGCTCCATTCAATGGCCTCGTCTTTGAAATAATCCCCGAAACTCCAGTTACCCAGCATTTCAAACATAGTATGGTGATAGGTATCCACCCCTACTTCTTCCAGGTCATTGTGTTTGCCGCTCACCCGCAGGCATTTCTGGGTATCGGCTACGCGCTTGTACGGCGCAGGCTTGTTACCGAGAAAATAATCCTTGAACTGGTTCATCCCCGCATTGGTGAACATCAGGGTAGGGTCGTTTTTCACTACAATGGGGGCGGAGGGGACAATTTCATGCCCTTTGGAACGGAAAAAGTCCAGGAAAGCCGTACGTATATCTGCGCTGGTCATCATATAACAATTCTGATTGGGTTGATTTTTGCCTTATAACGGGCTATATTTGTTCACCTTCGAAAGAAGGGAGCAAAGGTAAAATATTCGGGTGGCATTCTGTATGCTGCCCATTTATAAGCCCGCCTTAATGAAGAAAATCAAATATTACTATAATACCAATACACTCCGGTACGAAAAACTGGAGACGCCACTCCGGGTCAAACTGCTCCGGGTTTTTGGCTTTGTGGCTGCGGCACTGGTTACTGCAGGCATCATCACGTATATCGCATTTCAGTTTGTAGGCTCCCCGAAAGAGCGGATTTTACAGCAGCAAAACAAGAACCTGAAAGACAACTATTACGAACTCCTGGATGAGCTGGAATCGGTCCAGAACCAGATGAAAGAACTGGAAAAAAGGGACAATGACGTGTACCGGGCCATTTTTGAAGCTAACCCGATCCCCGATAGTGCCCGGGCTAAAGAACTGGAAATCAAGCTTGAAATTGCCAAAATAGAGAAATTAAGGGATCATCAGCTGGTTTCCTCGATCAATAATACCCTGAATAACCTGGTCAGCCGGATCAACGCCCAGAAAAAGTCATACGAGGAAGTGGATGAGCTGGTAAAGAACAAGGCGAACCTCCTGGCCCGAACTCCGGCCATTCAGCCGGTGAGCAATAAAGACCTCAACCGGGTGGCTTCCGGTTTTGGCTACCGGATTGATCCGGTGTATAAAACCACCAAATTTCACGCAGGCCTCGACTTTTCCGCCCCTACCGGCACCCCGATTTATGCCACGGCAGATGGAACCGTCAGTCTTTCCGGCAATTCCGGCAATGGCTATGGCAACCACGTAATCATCAACCATGGTTATGGTTACGAAACCCTTTATGGCCATATGGTACGGGTAAAAGCCCGGAACGGACAGGCCGTCAAGCGCGGCGAAGTGATCGGCTGGGTAGGCAGCACTGGTAAATCCACCGGTCCTCACTGTCATTATGAAGTCCATAAGAACGGGAATAAGATCGATCCCATCTACTTTTTCTATAATGACCTGAGTCCGGAACAGTTTGATCTGCTCCTGAAGAAAGCAGCCGCCAGCAACCAGAGTTTCGACTAAGAGGATCCGCCAACCTTCATTTTTCCACACCGCCTTTGCAGACCCGAAAGGGCCCGCTTTGTTCGTTACTTTTACAGTTCACGTATGGCAAAATCACTCACACAAATCAGCCTGGACTTTGGTGGCTTTGATGAACCGGTTCCAAAACCGGCCAAGCAGCCCGTGCAAAAGAAAAAAGCAGCACCCTCCCGTATTTCGGTTATTGCACCGGATCCGGAGCCTGAACCCGTGATTGAACCTGTGATTGAACCCGTATATAATGAACCCGTGTATACGGAACCTGAAGAAGTATTGTCGGTCGTGGAAGAAGAACCGGTAGCAGTACAAAGAGCCGTCACCAAAAGAACAACCGTTGCGGGCAAACGGGGCCGCCGCTCGTTGAAAGATTCAGCCCTTCAGGCCGACCTGGTGCAGGTACCTGAGGATGAAGTGCTGTTTAATAAACAATATTATTCCATCGGGGAAGTAGCCACGATGTTCCGCGAAAACCAATCCCTGATCCGTTACTGGGAAACAGAGTTTGATATCCTGCAGCCCCGCAAGAACCGGAAGGGCGACCGTTTTTTTCGTCCTGTGGATATCAAGAACCTCGTCCTGATCTACGACCTGCTCCGCCGCCGGAAGTTCACCATTGAAGGGGCCAAGGATTACCTGAAGAAGAACAAGAAGGCCGAAGAAAAATTCGCCGTGATCCAGTCGCTTCAAAAACTGAAAGGCTTTTTACTGGAACTCAAGGCAAATCTGTAATTCCCTGCAACTTTAACGATTCCCGCTTCATCATTTGACCGGCTGCCAGTAGATTTGCAGCACCGGGTTTTTATTCTACTATATTAATGGGCTATTTACCGGCAAAAATAAAACCGCAACAGATGAAAAAATTACTATTACTCCTTACCCTTTCTATTAGTCTATCCGCCTTTTCCCAGCATCAATACGAAGTGCTGGTGGAGCAACCCAATGAAAAAACCCTCAAAGGCATCATATCCCGCCAGGTGCTGCTGGCCGATACTACGTTTAAATGGTATGCAGCCAATCTTAAAGGATATACAGTACGTGCGGATGCAAAGGAAGCCCTGGGCAAACAGAAAGACTCAATAAGATTGATTGTGTTCATCGGTACCTGGTGCGAAGACTCCCACTTCATCATTCCTAAACTCTATGCCACTACGGATGCTGCCGGTTTCCCGGAAAAGAATATCACCCTTATAGGTGTAGACCGCAACAAAACCACCCTCGGCAATCTCACCGAAGCCCTGCATGTAAAAAACGTCCCCACGATTATCGTGATGAAAAACGGCAAGGAACTCGGCCGGGTGGTGGAATATGGGAAGTATGGGTTGTTTGATAAGGAGCTGGCGGAGATAGTTAGTAGCCTGCCTGCCGGACAGGCAGGTCGGTAGTTAGTAGTTCGTAGCATGCCTGCCGGTAGGCAGGTCAACAGCCCCTGCTAAGAAATTATTATTCACACTCTCCCTTTTCGCAATAAGTCTCTGTAAAATGGGGTACAGAAGTGTCAACTCCTCTTTTACGAAGCCGGCCAATTCTGCTTGCGGCAGCATTCCAGGAATGCCCCAACGTGTCAATAATAATGCTTATGCCCTTTATTTTATTCTCGTCTAAGTCATAATCATTTTTCAAAAGCGATATAAAAAGGGAATCCTTCCTAAATTGAATTCCGGTCAGATAAAAGGAGGTGAAAAATGGCTTTTCAGGAGAGATACTTAGTTGAAGATAGTCCGGCGCAACGTTGGAGATTCTGCTATACACATACCAGTCAATCCGTTCTCCGTTAGAAGCTGCAACAGATTTAATGAATATTTTATTCTTGGGTTCTTCTATGCAACTTAATGGCAAAAGAAAAATACAGAAATATAAAAGCGCTAAAAATCGCATACTGAAATTTGCTTATCGTATTTTAATGCATTTTTAAGGAACCTCCTATTATAACGTTAATCCCCGGAATAAAAGATACCCCTGTCCAAAAATCAGTCTTTTATTACGAAATGACAGAAGGAAATAAGACCCTTTCTATAAATAAAACTAAAATAAGTAAAAGAAAGAGTACGATACCGAGCGTAAAAAATCTGTTACAAATTCGTTTTAATCTTAAGTGCTTGTCTTCAACCTGCTTAGTATATTTTAGTATATAGTCAATGTGAAGAGAAGGAGATTTCATGGGTTTAAACCCATTCCTCTCATCCAACATGTAGTGTAAAATAAATTTAACAACAAAGCACAAGAAACAAATAAGTCCAAAGAGAGAAAACATGGTGAACCATTTTTGCTTGGAAATGAATAACTGATTATGTTTCGGCCATCAACTTTAGACATATGCTTAAGATTACTCCCTCGTCGGCATCCACATATGTGGAATGGATAAATCAATTATCCCTCGCTCCGCTCCCCCTCGTTTCACTTTGGAGAGCAAGCGAATGACAACCTTTCTTAGTACACCCACTTTCTCATTCCTTATTCCTTATTCTTTATTTCTAGCTGTTTTACTTCCTCACCCTTCGACACGCTCAGGGTGACAACGGCTACTTCGGGCGACAAGGGATGTTGTTGACTACTAACTACTAACTACCGACTACTAACTAGTTTCACGTCCGTACTCGCTCCCGCCACCTCAATCTTCAACTCCTCCATCAACTTCAACGCCGCCAGGTTAATCTCCTGGCGAATGGTAAAGAATTCCTTAATACCAATCGGAGCGGTATAATAATCGGAGACGATCACAATGGCCTGACTGGTGATCTCGGAGAGGTTGACATTGTACTCCTCCACTTCCTCTCTGCCCACGATCTTCCGGATGCCTTCCAGTAATTGCTCAATTGAGGCTGGCGGCGTTTGTAAGCCGATATCAAGCCGCAGATCACCCCGACGCTGTGTACGCAAGGAGAGATTATCCAGCACCGAGTCCACCATCTGCTTATTGGGTACCGTAACATAGGTCTTCTGATCAGTACGGATCCGCGTGCTGCGCAAACCGATCCGCTCCACCGTACCAATAATAGCATTCACTTTTACCAGGTCGCCGGTAATAAAAGGCTTGTCAAAGAAAATAATAAAGGAAGCAATCAGGTTCTCCAGGCTTTCCCGAAGAGCAAGGGCAATGGCCGCACCTACGATACTCAGACCGGTAAGTAACCCTCCCACATCGAGTCCAAAAGCAAAACGCAGCACCAGCATAGTACCAATGATCACCAGGATCACTTTAAAGAAATCCTTAAAGAAAACAATCAGCTGGTTATCGGACTGGTCCGGGGTGAGGTTGGCCTTTTTCTCCAGGATCAGAGCAATGAAATCGATCAGGCGTAACAGCAATTCAAAAAAGGAAACAATAAGGATAATCGTACCGAGGCTATGCAATATTTCCTTGATGCTGTACCGGTAGATCGTCTCATTAAGTTCTTCGGGAAAATTCAGTTTATATAAAGCAGCCACAGATACCAGGATGAGCAGGAAGAAGCCCATCGGCTTTATCACCAGGCTGGTAAACGCCGGCTTATCTACATTCTTCCATATGCGGTGTACAATCCCGAATAAAAGGCCCGCGAAATAGCGGGAAATAAAGGATCGAAACAGCCATACAAAAAGGATCACCGCGGCCACTATCAGGTAACTGCGAACCGGATTCCCGCCCCACACTTCATTCAGAAAATCATTCATGATAACTTATTAAAAAGCAAAAGTATTGAAACAACGGGATATGGATCAGCGACGCAGGGTGTAAATGGCGATTCCTGTTGTTTTCCCATCTGCTTCCGGACGCAGCGCATAGAGACGGCTGTTGCTGAAATTAAAAACAGTGGCTGACCGGAGCTCAGCAGGCAGGATCCATTCATCATACAAAAAGCTGCTGATCTCGTAACGATACAACGTATCCCGCAGGGAACCGAAAATATAATTCCCGATTACTTTGAGGTTTTTCCAACCATGAATCTGGATCACATTTTTCAACGACCCGAAATAATCAAATACATAAACGCCTTTGGTGGAATCATAGAGATAGACATACTGATTCTCATCAGCTATCTTCACCGGGTTTACCGACTGATCCAGTAATAAACGGAAATCCGGTGTCTCCTGGATCAGCTTCCCCTCCTCGCCGATCTTTTTCAGCTTGTTCTCCACTTCATCATACACCCATATTTTATTATCATAAGACTGGGCAATCGTTTTTGCCTGGAAAATATTCTCTTTACGCAGATCCACCGTATTCACGGGATTGAGAAAGCGGTCAAGCATGACCACGGTGGCAAAGTCGCGGTAATACAATAATACCTTGAGCGGATTCGACACATCGATCAGACTGGCCCTACCGTATTTCCGGATATCATTGAATATGGCCACCGAGTCTCCGTTGGCATTGTACTTTTTCACCTGGTTCTGGTTGTTGAGCACATAAATATTATCCAGGTTGTCGATGGTAAAATGGACAATATCCCCTTTCAGGATGCGCAGTAACCGGAAACTCGTATCCGTCTGTGCACTTCCCTGGAAAGCTGCAAAAAATAAAATCAATATCAGTCCGCTTAGCTGCTTCATCCTTTCCGGATAATTTTATGTTCCATGCCCGTATACGATTTCAGTTCCATATCCGCCCCGTCAAACACGGCATACGTAAAATAATGAATCCAGTCGCCGAGGTTGATATACCGGCTGCTTTCATTCAGACGAAAATCAATCGGTAAATGTCTGTGGCCGAACACAAAGAAATCCGTCTTCTTTTGCTTCAGTTTCTCTTTACAGTAAATCACCAGCCATTCTTTGTCTTCGCCCAGGAATACTTCCTCTTTTGTTCCCGTCTGTGCCCGGCTGCGCCTGCTCATATAATTAGCCAATCCCATGCCAAGCATCGGTGGAAATATCCCAAAAAGAAACTGGCTGACCGGATTACGGAAAACTTTCTTGAGCCGTTTGTAGCCATGATCCCCGGGACCGAGCCCGTCACCATGTCCCACCAGTATCTTTTTCCCGTTCCGTTCAAATTCCTCGGGAGCATAATACACCGGCATATTGAATTCCTGCTGAAAATAATTTTTCATCCACATATCATGGTTACCCACAAAAAAATGCATGGGGATGCCGGCATCGGATAATTCACCAATTTTTCCGAGTAAACGTACAAAACCCTTGGGCACCACGGTGCGGTACTCATACCAGAAATCAAACATATCGCCCACGAAAAAGATCTCCGCCGCCTGGTCTTTGATCTCATCCATGAACTGCACGATCTTTCGTTCCCGCTCCAGGCTGCTGGCATGATCGGGGGCGCCGAGATGGAAGTCGGAGAGGAAGTAGATTTTCTTTTCAGGAGTGATCGTCATGCGCGCTGCTAAAAGAATTTTCCGGTTACTGATTACTGTTTGCCGGCCATATACTGAAGGATATCACCGGATTCGATGACCGGCCGGCCGCTGGTATCGCCAAGGTACCAGTAGATCCAGGCCTCCAGGGGCATATCGCCGGCGATCACTTCGGTTATCGCGCGGCCATAGAGTCGCTCGTGTTCCTCTTCCGCATTCACGCCTTCATAATCATCCAGCTGACCCATGGCCCAGGAAAATTCATTCGCATTTTTGATCTGGTAAAGTTCCCCGATGATATAATGCGCTTCATCTGTCGGAATTCCTGCCGGGTAGGCACCCATATCCACCAGCCTGCCTTTTACTTTCGCAGGACCCACCAGGGTAAAAAAACGGCTGATATATTCATACGCATGGCTCTGGAATCCACTGCGCAGGGAGCCGTAAACAAAAAGATTATGGTTCGTATGGCTAGTCATACCTAAAAGTACAAAAGGGAGCTGATTTATGCTTCAACCAGGAATAAATAGACTTCTTTGGGACCATGTACACCCACTACCAGTGTTTTTTCTATATCTGCAGTACGACTGGGACCGGAAGCAAAAGTGATCAGTGAGGGCAGGTCATTCCCGTATTTATCTTTTACTGCCTGCAAAGCGTCTTTAAGATCATACACCACCTGGCTGGTATACGCAATACAGATATGAATAGGCGCATATACACTGGTACTCCGGCCGCTGGCAGTGGAAGCACTCAGCACAATCGATCCTGTACGGGCCACCAGGTATTCACAACTGGTAATGGCCACATCACAATGCGCCAGGTCTGTTTTTACCAGCCGGTCCTCGATCTGTGCCGATAAAGAATCAATGATCACCTCCTCCACACAATATACTTTCTGCCAGTCCTGTTTGCGTACCAGGCTGCCCAGCTGAAAAGCCAGTTCCTGCCGGTTGATGCAGAAAATAAACTTGCCCTGCAGTTTGGTAAACTGCTCGGCAAATTCAACTTCTGCTTCCTGCTGCAGGGGCTGGTACACCGTACCGTTCCCTTCGCTTTGCGGAAAAGGCAAAGGCGTTGAGTGACTCAACGCCTTGCGGATTTTTTTAAGTATGTTTTCTTTTGAGGGAGAAACGTTCATACAATTTATTTATGCCACAGGCGACCATCCGGTATTTGTACCGGACTGTTCACCCGATGTAGTATCATCCTGTGCCGGAGGATTCGAAATAGCAGAAGGGCCTAAAACCGGCTGATCATCTGTATCATCCACACCCAGTGATTTCTTTTCCTCATACGGACGTTTGCCGATCAGGGCTTCCACATCACTTTGGAACAATACTTCACGGTCCAGCAATGCCTGCGCCAGTTTTTCCACTTCCTCTTTACGCATCGTCAGCAGGTCTTTTGTTTTTTCGTAAGCCTCATCAATCAGTTTACGCACTTCTTCATCAATCATCCGCGCTGTTTCATCTGAATAAGGCTTGGTAAATGTGGTCTCCTGCTGCGGATCATAAAAACTAACATTTCCCACTTTCGCATTCATCCCGTATACCGACACCATGGAATAGGCAATCCGGGTGATCTGCTGCAAGTCATTCTGTGCACCGGTGGAAATTTTGCCAAAGAAGATTTCTTCACTGGCCCTTCCGCCAAGTGTCATACAGATCTGATCACTGAGCTGGTCGGTATTATAAAGATATTGTTCTTTCGGAGTGTACTGAGCATACCCGAGGGCTGCGGTACCTCTCGGTACAATGGTTACTTTCAGCAACGGATAAGCGTGCTCCAGGAACCAGCCGCAAACCGCGTGACCGGCTTCGTGATAGGCAATGATCTTCTTCTCTTCCGGAGAAATGATCTTGTTCTTTTTCTCCAAGCCACCAATCACACGATCCACTGCATCCTGGAAGTCGGACATTTCAACGGCTTCTTTATTTTTACGGGCAGCGATCAGGGCCGCTTCATTACATACGTTGGCGATATCCGCACCGGCAAATCCGGGGGTTTGTTCGGCCAGTTTATGTATATCAAGGGTCTTGGATATCTTGATCGGTTTCAGGTGCACTTTGAAAATATCTTCACGGCCTTTCAGGTCCGGTTTGTCAATCGTGATCTGTCGGTCGAAACGTCCGGGACGAAGCAGGGCAGAGTCCAGTACATCCGGGCGGTTGGTGGCCGCGAGTACAATGATGCCCACATCCGTACCGAATCCGTCCATTTCCACCAGCATCTGGTTCAGGGTGCTTTCGCGTTCATCATTACTCATCATCACATTCTTACCACGGGCACGACCAATGGCATCGATCTCATCAATAAATATGATACAAGGTGCTTTTTCACGGGCCTGTTTGAACAAGTCACGTACCCTGGAGGCTCCAACCCCTACAAACATTTCCACGAAATCGGAACCACTCAGACTGAAGAAAGGCACTTGCGCTTCTCCGGCCACGGCTTTTGCCAGCAGGGTCTTTCCCGTACCGGGAGGACCGATCAACAAGGCTCCTTTAGGTATCTTACCACCCAGGTTGGTGTATTTTTTAGGATTCTTCAGGAAGTCCACGATCTCCATCACTTCCACTTTGGCTTCATCCAGACCGGCCACATCAGCAAACGTGATATTTACCTTGGTGCCTTTATCAAAAAGCGTGGCTTTTGATTTTCCAATACTGAATATACCGCCGGGTCCGCCGCCGCTACCGGCACCACCACCCATTTTACGCATGAGGAGTATCCATATTCCTACAAATAACAATACGGGCAGGATAAACTGCAGGATGCCACCGAAAATATCTTTTTCCACGCCGGCTTTTCCCACATGGGGCACCGTTGGATGATCAGCATAGAACTTACGCATATCATCCTGGAAAGAATCCCCGGATACGATTTTGAGCACCATATGGGGCCCCTCTTTCGGCGTTTTTCCAGTGAGGGATTTA